>NZ_JACLIC010000045.1:0-145763 GCF_019748695.1 Paenibacillus cucumis (ex Kampfer et al. 2016)
TAGCTAGTGTCCAATATTAAGGGGTTGAACCGGTTCATCCTCAGCATGAAGCATAGTATAACGAGCTGAGATTCTAACGATCTCAGATGAGCTTAATTTGGCGATACTGGTTTTCTGGAAATGTAACGATCACCAGAAACCTTATTTCACTAAAACACACGATATCCGTTCATTTTCTCTTTATTTTTACTAAATAAGCTTCCCTGAGATCGTTAGAAAATAAAACGGTATGATATTATCCAAATAGCGTTCCTGGGGATCGTTAGAAAATTATCCAGCTAGATCAGGCGATGCAGGGCAGTCACTTCTGGGCGGAATATTGTGATTTAGCCTTTTTAATAAGTTAGTAAGCAAGCAAGTGGCAAGTAAGTAGTGAGTATGTATGACTATCCTATATGTATGACTATCCTAAACGAAAAAAAATCCCTTTGCTGTAGAGTCGGCAAAGGGACTTTTTAAGTTGATGTGCTCTAATATGCTCGCCAAATGGCGAAAGATTTGCGTTGGTTGCCCATTACAGCTTGAATTGCTCTACCAGCTTCTGCAGCTTATTAGCCAGATGCGCAAGGGAATCGGCAGAGGAGGAGATTTCCTGCATGGAGGCCACTTGCTCTTCCGTTGCAGCGGAGATATTCTCTGTGCCATCGGCATTGGTTTCCGAGATGGTATGAATGTGGTCGATAGACTGCACCACTTCTGCTGTGCTGGCAGACATCTCTTCTGATGCCGCTGCGATATTTTCAAGTTGCTGATTGACCACCCCAACAGCCTCGCTAATCTGCACAAATGCATCATCGGCAAATTGTACAGCTCGGATGCCGCTGTCTACATCTTTTTGTCCCAGACGAACATTCTCATTAGCCTTGGAGATTTCTTGCTGAATGGATGCGACCATCTCCACGATCTTCTGGCCGGATTCGCTGGACTGCTCCGCCAGTTTGCGGACTTCACTTGCTACAACGGAGAATCCGCGTCCATGCTCACCTGCACGGGCTGCTTCAATGGAAGCATTCAGCGCAAGCAGGTTGGTTTGGGCTGCGATATCCGTAATGACAGATACCATCTCACCGATGGAGCTGGAATGCTGATCCAGCCGTGTCGCAGTTTCTGCGATACCTTGTACAAAATGCTGGATGGAGCCCATCTCCGATACAGCCGTTTTGATCGTCGAGTTCCCTTGGTGCGCGAGTTCACTTGCTTGCATAGCGGCTTCGGACACTTGCTGTGTGCTGTTGGTTACTTGTCCAACCCCTCCGGCAAGTTCATTCATCTGCTGTGCGGTATGTTTCAGGCTATTTGCCTGCTTTTCAATACCAGCTGCAGACTGTTCTGTAATGAGGGCCACTTGCTCTGTAGCTTTGGTTGTCTCCGACGAATTGATCGCAAGCTGTGCAGAAGATGTTGTAAGCTCGTCAGCTGTATTACGCACATCCTGAATGACGGTTCGTAGAGATGCACTCATTTTATTAAAGCTGTTACTGAGCTTGCCGAACTCATCCTGACCTTTCACAGCAACCTCAATTGTCAGATTTCCATCGCTGATTTCGTTGGAGGCTTTGACAAGTCGATTGAGGGGTTTCGTAATGGCTTGTACAATCCAGAAAATAATGATGGAGCTGATAACTACAGCAATCGCAATAACAACCAGGGTAGTGTACAGGATTGGACGAACGGTTTCCGTAACTTCGTCGTTATCGATAACACCGACGACTGTCCAGCCTGTCGTTTCATTGGTTACGAAGAAGGCATGCTCGTTTTTTCCGTTCAACGTATATTGCAGATCACCATTCTTTTGATCAAAAATTTGTTTATAGGGTTCCATCGTACCTTCAGTACCAGGTTTTTCGGTTGGATGTACGATGATTTTATTCGCATTATCGATAATATAGATATATCCTCTTTGCCCGATTTTCGTGGAATTTACCGTCTCGGAAAGAGCTTTAAGGGAAAGACTGACCGAAACAACACCATGACCGTCATCGGTCGTCTGAGCGACTGAAGCAACTACGTTACCTGTATTGCTTGAGATGTAAGGTGTGATTACAGTAGGTACGTCTTTGTTCTCCGAAGCAGCTTTAAACCAAGGACGTTCACGGGGATCGTATCCCGGTTTGTTTACAGCGGTGACTGGGGAGTTGATATAGACACCTTTATCCGTTCCGACGGAAGCAAGTTCCACGTCATCGTGGGTATCTTTGTAAGCATCAAGTAAGGTACGGATCGTTTTCGTTTCGTCCCCTTGAACCGGACCCACATTACCAGCATCCAGCTGACTTGCTAGGAAGTCTACATTTTTGCGTGTAGCCCCGATAATCTGGTCAATGGTCTGATTCAGTACACTCACGCTACTGTTGGCATTCTCAAACATTTTTTCTTCGACCTTGGTAGCCGCTGTCTGGAATGAAATGATGCCTAAACTGATCGTCGGGATCAGCAGCACGATAGCAAATGAAAGTATCAGTTTCTCTCTCATCTGTAACGTTCGTTTCCCCTTTGGCTGCTTCACTTTCTTCATAGTACATTCTCCCCCTGTCAACTCTCCCGAACTGACATAAAATATGGTATATTTCTAAGTTAATGCAAACCAATTCTGCATTCATTATTCCAAATCTCTGATTCAGAATGGTATGTATCGATATATATCGGCTGACAGTGATTAAAATTAGAGAGGAGTTGTACGAGAGTTGAATGAAAGTGCACCAAGATTATCTGCACATGAAAAAAGTGTGGAAATCCAGGATGAGGCAACATTTATGCAGGGGGTTCGAGATTGTGTGCCTACCCTGCTTGGATACTTAAGTATTGGCTTTGCAGCGGGGGTCATCGAGATGACTGCAGGTCTCAGTTTTGCCGAAACGGCATTGTTGAGCCTGATTTTGTATGCAGGTTCTGCCCAGTTCATCGCAGCAGGGATGCTGGCTTCCAATGGATCGGCGTTAGCGATCATCTTCACTATATTTTTTGTGAATCTGCGTCATCTGCTGCTTAGCGCAGCCGTATCTCCGTATTTCAGACATCTGACACCGCTTAAAAATATGTGGATTGGCTCACTGCTTACGGATGAGTCATTCGGTGTGGCGATGACCCGTGCAATCGGTAGAAAAACGCTCAGTGAGCGCTGGATGCACGGTCTAAATATTACGGCGTACTTGAACTGGTTTGTCGCGAACATGGCGGGAGCGTACTTTGGGCGCTGGATTACAAATCCGGATCGGTTTGGACTGGACTATGCGTTGCCAGCGATGTTTATCGGTCTAATTGTGCTTCAGTTGGTACATCGCAAAAGCAAAAAAATACATATCAATGTAGCAATCATAGCGGTCGTGTGTGTTATCTTAGCAAGCATGGCTTCACTAGGCAGTCTGAGCATTATCATAGCGGCAGTGGTTGCAGCAACGATGGGAGTGTTTATGGAACGATGGAAGTAAGATGGGATGTATTCTGGATTATTATGGGCTCGGCACTGCTTACATTTATTCCACGGGTATTGCCGCTTATGCTCTTCAGTAAAATACAGATTCCGGTGTGGCTGATGCGCTGGCTCGAATATGTGCCTGTTGCCGTCATGGCCTCACTTATTGGTCAGGAGTTGTTTATGTCAGGCAATCGACTGGTGCCGATTACAGAAAATGCCGCCTTGTGGGCAGCATTGCCGACAGTGGCTGTAGCCATCTGGACACGCAGTCTGCTTGGTACGGTGCTGGTTGGTATTGTATCCATGATGATACTACGTTACCTCATGGGATAGAATGACGGGATCATGATGAAAACGCTATTTTCTAATGAACCTAAAAGGGATAAGATGGAGAAAGCAGCATGAAATAGTCTGTTGTGCCATGGATATAGTAGAAGGATTTCATCAACTATTTTGAGCGAAAGGAACGATGTTTAAGATGAAACCAAGTCCATCGACGATTTTGTTTCAAGGGGATTCCATTACCGATGGAGGAAGATCACGGAATGAGGATCTGAACCATGTTCTCGGTCATGGGTACGCGTATTTGATCTCAAGCAGACTGGGCATGGAGCTGGCCAGCAAGCAAAAAACGTTCTATAACCGAGGCATTAGCGGAAATCGGGCTTCCGATCTGTACGCACGCTGGAATGAAGACACATATAGTCTGAAACCCGATCTGATCAGTATCCTGATTGGGGTTAACGATGCTTGGCGTTTCATGAATGATGAACCGAGAGGATATACAGATCGTTTTGCCCGGGCGTATCGTCACTTGCTGGAGGAAACTCGGGAAGTTATACCGGATACAGGACTTGTACTGATGGAGCCTTTTATTCTGAAGACAGGGGCAACGCTGGACAAATGGGATGGCTGGGAAACGCTTATGGCCGAATACCAGCAACAGGTTCGGGAAATGGCCGAGCACTTTGGGGCGGTGTGGGTCCCGCTACAGCAAACGTTCGATGCGGCATTGGAGCAAGCCGATGCTTCATACTGGTTATGGGATGGCGTTCATCCTACTGCGGCAGGTCATGAGCTAATTGCTCGTCAGTGGTTATCTGTGGTGCAGCAATCTCCACTTGCTATTGTGTAGCTTATCTTAAATTCCATTAGTGAGGCGTGGTGAATCCTTTGCGAGGCTCTAATCACGAAATAGGAAACGAACATCATGAAATGCGTGTAAGACACGCTGTAGATGAATCTGGGGCACTGGACTGGCCGGATGAACAACAGATCCAGCACGTTTTTCGTCACATTAACCAGCCAAATCATGGTCAAGAGAGAGTGGGATTTAAGACTGATGAACTAAGGGAAAAGTTGTTCCGGCACGAAATCGCTGAACTGTTCACCGATTTACGGAGGTATGGAGAGCAAGCATTAAGAGAACCGCTACCTCTTCTGACATTCCAACTGTTTCGACAGTTCGGCAGGGAGGGAGACCGCAAAGCATACGAGCAGGTTTACTTCGAAAGGCGCGGTAGATTAGCAGCCGTTGCCATGCTTGCTCTCGATGCTGGCACCCCTCATATGGTTCATGCTCTCGAAGAGATGTTGTGGGCGGTATGTGATGAATATACGTGGTGCCTTCCGGCACATCTGGGAACGGGAGAGGCGGAGCAGGTAGCAGGAAATATTGACCTCTTCGCGGCAGAAACGGTACATATGCTTGCGGAGATTGTGGTACTTCATCGTCATCATCTCGATGCTCTGATTGTTGAACGGATACTTCAAGAGGCGGAGCGACGTATCTTTACGCCGTTATACAGGGAAAAGAGGGCATATCACTGGCAGATAGCCGATCACAACTGGTCTGCTGTCTGTGGGGGATGCTGCGGCATGGCTGCTCTGTTATTGCTGGAGGATCAGGCGATGCTGCTGGAGGCCAACAGACAGACAATCAATTGTATGAAGGCGTTCTTGAGCGGGTATGGCGAGGACGGCGGCTGTGCTGAAGGGATTGGGTACTGGGTGTATGGCTTCGGTTATTTCGTCTATTATGCCGAGATGTTACTGGACTACACCGAGGGAGCGTTGGACTTGTTACAAGGTTCCAAGATAGCGGCGATAGCGGCATTTCCGCTACGAATCCATCTGTCGGGCGGTACATTTATCAATTATTCGGATAGCTCGGAGCATGAAGAGATACCTTCGGGGCTCCTGTCTCTGTTAGCTGTACGTTTCGGAATGGAAGTGGATTTGCCCTTGCGTATTCCCCGGCTGACAGAAGATCCTTGTCGTCGTTGGGCCCATCTGCTACGGAACGTGATGTGGAGCGATCCGGTGGTATATAAACGTATACATCGAGAAGCGGCTGAGCGGGCGAATGGAGGGTTTATTTTTCAACAGCTGGAATGGATGGTTGCTAAACATGCCCTTCATATGCCGCCGAATGTACAAGGAGAAACAAGCAAACCTTGTTCAGACCGGGAGTGGGTTCAGGTGGCATGTTCGTTTAAAGGCGGTCATAATGATGAACCCCACAATCATAATGATCTGGGACAAGTGATTATCCATTGCGGTGGTGAAAATATACTTTGTGACCCTGGAGCAGGGTTGTACACTCAGGCGTATTTTGCTCCAGGGCGCGAGCAGTTATTTCATATCTCATCTGCCGGGCATAACGTGCCCCTGATCGGAGGTTGCGAGCAACGTTCGGGTAGAAAGGCTGAAGCCGAGTTGCTGGAATTCAGGCTTGAGCCGGATGGAAGTGAAGTGCAGGCCTTGTTCGACCTGACGCGTGCATATTCCGAAGCAACAACACTACACCGATATACACGTCATCTGAGCTGGAAGGCCGGACAAGATTGTGTTGGAATGAATGGGACTATGGAAATTAAGGAAAGAGGCGGCAGTTGTTGTAGTACGGGGAATCCTCCTGATCCGGATGTGTATGTAGATATGGCAAGCTTGCGGATTATAGACAGATTCCAATGGAAGATGGACACAGAAGCGGATACTACGAAGTCTTCGTTGAACGAGCCATATGTTGAAGCACAAGTCGTTGAGCGCTGGATAAGCCGGGTAGGTCCGACAATGGAAAAGGAAGGCAGACTTCGGTGGCAGGCTTCGCAGGCTAATCTGTACATGAACTATGATGCTGTCCAGTGGCGGGTGCAGACAGAAGCTGTGCATACCGTGGATCATGATCAGGTCCCTGTTACATTTTATCGTACATCACTTGTTTGGAAAGGGAACGAAGTTACAGCGACAAAGAGCGAGGATGAACGAGTTGAAGATGCCGAAACCGCCAACGATGCTCCGCTAGAGATTGTATGTCAGGTTGATTTTATGGTTGAACCCCATCAAGGAGAAGCCGAGGTGAGTCCACGTGAGTCGTTATACAGCCACAGCGACATATCCATGGAAAAATGAACTTGAAAGGTATCGCACACTAGCAGCTGAAGCTGGCTCTGCATCGGCAGATGGCTGGAGCAGGGAGCGTAAGCTGGCACTCGTGAAACAAATTGTGTGCGCTTACACGAAATATCAGGATAGTAACGGTGCAATTATCGATCCGTATTCAGGCATAGAACGGTACTACTCCACCCCAGCCTACGCTATGGCAGCTGCAGTACTGGTGGATGCAGGGCACATGGAGCTGCTGGATTCTGCATCGGCAGCTCTGTCCCATAGCATTGATGCGGTGGTAAGCGGCAGTGCGCCGGACAATCATCCGGATTTTTTTCCTGTACTGATGATGCGGGCATACATGTTGCTTAGATCTCATCGACCTGATCAGGCCTCCATCTGGGCCGAGGCACTTCGGACGATTGATCCCGAGAACGATTATGTATTTACGATGAGTAAGATGAATAATGCCAATCGCATGATTAACTGGAATGCCATTATGATCTCTGGTGAATATCTGCGATGGAGCGAACATCTTGCGAGTGAGGATACAACGTGGATGGATCGTTATCTCGAAGCATACCATCTGCCGCGTTTTACTCCGCTTGGTCTGTATCAGGACGGCCCGCTGGATCGGCCGAATTGTCCGTTTTCCTATGATATCGCTACCCGCTATCATCTTGAAGTGATGCTTGATGGAGGTTATGAAGGGGCAGTCGCAGATGCATTACGAGAGAAGCTGAATCATGGTGCGTTCAGCTCACTGCTGATGTTGTCTCCGCTGGGAGAAATACCGCCGCGTGGTCGCAGCTCCCAGCACCAATGGAATGAAGCGGCGGCGGCATATGTTTGCTCGGTACACGCCAAGCTGGCGATGCAGGCTGGGGATTCGGTGATGGCCGGGGCGTTCGCACGAGCGGCAAATCGTTGTTTTGAAGCCGTAGAGCGCTGGTTGATGCCGGATGGACGTTTGAAGATTGTACGCAACGAATATGCGCCTGAGAAACGTCACGGTTATGAAGTATACACCAATCACACCTGTTACAATCTGTGGACGGCAGCCGCGCTGGCACATGCCTGTCTTCGTGCTTCAGATGAGGGGATTGTGCTATCCTATCTCCCTTCCGAGATTGGAAACAGGGTACTACAGACGGATGGCTGGTTCGAAACCGTGCTGGCCTCTGTGCCAGGCCAGCAGTTGGTTTTGCACACTGCGCTGAATGACCCGTATACGATTCCGGGGCTGGTACGAGTGCAACAGGCAGGTCTGCCGGGATTAATAGGCCCGTCCGCAGCCAGTCACGTACAGGCAGGATTTACGGAATTTGCTGAAGGTGTTGTACAGCCTCTGAGTTATTGCCCCGCTTGGAAGACAACGGATGGGGTGTGGCATAGTCTGGCTGAGGGCATACCATCAGGTAGTGAGTATGACCGTGATGCGGGAATTGATCCGGCGAACGGTGGCGGTTCAATCATATTTAAGATGGCGACCCGGACGGGTGAGATTACGGCAGAAAATAAGCTGCATAAAACCGTGTCAGCAGTTGGTACGGATATTGTTGAGAGTATAGCTGAGCATGATACGAGAAAAGCTTCTGAGCAAACTAAGAGGGAAACTGCCGAAAAAGCCATGTTGAATACAACGGAGAATGATTTTGAAATTACCTGGACGGGGCCTTTACCTGGGATGCGCTCTATCATTACCCGTTATGTGCAACGAGCAGATGAACTGGTGGTGACGTATATATTTGAGGGTGAGATGGAGGCGGTGGGAGCTGTGATTCCACTGATGTTTAGCGATGGTCGGGAGCAGGCTGTGATTACTTATACGGAGCAGAGTGTACGCACAGCGTACCTGGGAGCATACGTTGAATCGACAGTTCAAGATGCCAAAGCGGTAATTCAGCTGAATCCACAGGAAGTGGCTTCACGCAACGGACTGCTTAAGCAGGCGCGGATGGAAGTTTACGATGCACAGCAACTGACATTCACTATTCGATTGGGACGCGATCTCACATAGGAACAGGAGGACATGATCATGAATACCTCAACATCCGCAACATGGCTGGAGGAAGCATGGCAGCAAGGGGTTCACAAGACGATTCGAAATGCGAAACGAATCCAGGATACCTTTCCTCATATTTCACCGCAGGGTGTGTACGACAAAAATGCTCCGGAATGGTGGACAGCCGGTTTCTGGCCCGGACTGTTGTGGCTGGTGTACCGGGATGATCCGCAGCATGAAGCGGCCGCGGATCTGCGGCAAATCGCCGCTAGCTGTGAGCGACAGCTTGAAGGTTGTCTGCGTGATCCAGACCTGGTGGATCACGATCTGGGTTTCATCTGGCTGCTTAGTGGCGTAGCCAGCTATCGCCAGATGGGCAGCGAGGATGGGCGCCGCCGCGGCATGCTTGCCGCGAATCTGCTCGCTGCCCGCTTTCACGTGCGCGGTGAGTTCATCCGCGCATGGAACTTCGGCTCGTCGATGATGGACACGCGCGGCGTTGCCATCATCGACAGCATGATGAACCTGCCGCTGCTCTACTGGGCATCCGAGCAGAGCGGCGATCCTCGCTTCCGATGGCTGGCGGAAGCGCATGCGGACACCGTGGCGCGCGAATTCGTCCGCGCAGACGGGTCCATCTGCCACGTGGTGGAGTTTGATCCACACACGGGGCAGAAGCTGCGGGAGCATGGCGGCCAAGGCCATGCTCCCGGGTCCGCCTGGGCGCGGGGAACCGCCTGGGCGTTGCACGGGTTTGCGCTGTCTTTCCGGTATACGGGCGAAGCCCGATATCTGGAGACAGCGGAGCGGGCGGCCGATTTCTTCCTCGCCATGCTTGGCGAAGACATCGTGCCGGTGTGGGATTTCCGCGCGCCTGCCGAGCATCAGGCGGCGTGGGACTCGTCCGCTGCGACGATTGCCGCGAGCGGTCTGTTCGAGCTTGCGAAGCTGTCGCCACGCGGGCAAATCTACGCTGCCGCGGGAGAGCGCATCGTCCGCGGCTTGTATGAGCGCTACAGCCCTGCTGAATCTGTAGCGGAAGAAGGGCTGATTATGCAGGGAACGGTACATTACCCGGAAGGCCGGGGAATCAATGTGCCGATTATTTACGGCGATTACTTCTATATGGAAGCGCTGGTGAAGTTGCGTGGAAACGAGGGGTTATTTTAACTGAAAACGCTGAAGAAAGCAGATTTTCCGAAATTTCGTTTCAAACAAGGAAGTTTCCCGCAGGCGTGCCGGGGCACGTCAAGGAGAGGTGACGTAGCAGGGGGCAAAAGGGGTAAAAGATGCAGTTCAGTATGTTTCAAGATAAGCCTAGCCAACCGTCCTGCATAGGGCGGTTATTTATGTTGTTTCTCTGCTGTATCTTCAGGAAGTGAACTTACTTCGCTGGCGAACGTCTAAGAATGACAAAGTCGGCAGAGGACTGCTCGGGATATCGCTGGCGTATGATCTCATGCACTTTGAATTCGGGATAATCGAATAGATAGTGGAACAGATTGCGATCCTGGATAGTTTTCACGCCGGAATCTCCTTGCTCCTTCAGCCTTGTATAGAGCACCACCCATTGAGTTGAAGTGTGGAGAACATCGCGTAAGGTAGCCCGAAAATCCGTTTCATCTGTAATATGATACAGCACATCCAGGCACACGGTCAGATCAGCTTGGAGAAAACCACGATTGATCCACAGGCCCGGTGTATACACCATGAAGCTTTTGGAAGGATCGTTAGCATATAGCGAAGCGCATTGTTTTATAGACGAGGATGCCACATCCATGCCCAGGTATTCACCATAGTTCATATATTTCAACTGGTTTCCATCTCCGCAGCCGAATTCGATGACCCGATGAATACCTTCGCGCCGGATTAACGCATTGACCACCTCGGCTTTGAATTCCGCCAACACGCCATATGAACCCCTGCCCGACGTTTTACCCGAAGAATAAGTCTGCTCCCAATAATGGATGTAATCAAATGACTGATTCACACCGATTTCCCCCGATACTGAAAAATGATGTTGCGTAAGATCGCAAGCCTTATATTCAGGTTATGCGCAGCGGGAGTAGATGAGACTATAGTATGATTTTCCATATAATTACCTGAAAATTTCCTGAAAGTCTAAACATCTGGAAAGTTCTTGCCGACATTAATTAGAGTAGGAAAAAATTGACGATTAATCGGAGGGAAATGATGTTTAAGCCAAGATTGACCAAGTACATGGTGATGATGCTGGTGTTGATACTGAGTATTTCCAACGTAGGCTTGGCCGCTGCGGCAGAGAAAGAACTGTCCAAAATTGTGGTTTCCAAAAATGAAATGTCGCTCGAAGTCGGCGATTCCGGGTCTGTTACCGTAACGGGGGTATATTCGGATAATACCTCGGCAAACGTTACGATCAGTTCATCCTGGACGAGCAGTGATGCTTCGGTAGCCTCTGCATATAATGGTTCAATAACAGCCAAAAAAGAAGGTACAGCCACAGTTACAGTGGCGTATCAAGGACAAAGTCAATCCATTCAAATCAAAGTGACCAAGAAAGTCAAAGCCCTTTCGAAAAATGTGCAAGATCTTGATCTCCGCACAGGGGTTACCAAGGATATTTTGCTGACTGCAACTTATAGTGATAATACAACGAATGAGCAGGCGGCCAGCAGTGCCGAATGGTCAACAAGTAATGAGAAAGTGGCAACAGTGGTCAACGGTAAAGTGACGGGTCAGAGTGCAGGTACAGCGTTGATTACAGCGAAGCTGGGCAGTCAGAGCGTAACCGTAGATGTTAACGTGGAAGTGGTTAAACGTGTGGATGTGGACAAAAGCCAGATCAGTCTACTTCTGAAACAGAAGGAAAGTGTCACATTAACAGCGACCTATCCAGATGGAACTTCCAAAGATGTAACCGATCTGGCAGAGTGGACGTCAAGCAACGAAAAGGTTGCAGATGTACTGAAAGGCAACATTACAGGTTATTCGGCAGGTTCTGCCACAATTACAGGTAAATATGGTACCAAGTCGGTATCTGTAGATGTGGATGTAGATCTGACGAGTAAGCTGAGCGTAGCGAAACAGAGCATCTTCTTCCGCTTGAGTGATACGAATAAAACGGCCAATGTCGCAGTTACAGCTTCATATCCAAACAGTAGTGATGTGAATGTAACGGATCAGGCAACGTGGACATCCAGCAATGAGAAGGTGGCTACGGTGTTCAAAGGCCAGATTACAGCAATAAGTGCGGGATCAACAACGATTAAGGCTGCATACAGTGGCAAAACGGTAGAGATCGCTGTCGATGTAGATACGGCGAGATATCTGGATATCAAAGATGTTACCGACAAACTTGCCATGAGCGTTACCGGTGACAGTAGAACGAAACAACTTACAGCAAACGCTGAGTACATCGATGCAAGCAAGGAAGATGTAACGTCCAAAGCGACGTGGACGTCCAGCAATGCAGATATTGTATATGTATCGGGCGGTGAACTGATTGCATACAAATCGGGTACAGCTACCATTACCGCAGCATATGGCGGCAAAACGGTGAAATTCACAGTAAACGTAGACGTGCCTGACAAGTATGAGATGGATAAAAAGAAAGCAACCGTTGCTGTTGGCGGAACCACTGCTGCCAAAGTGCTTGCCGTATACGGTGAAACTTCCAAGGATGTATCTGACGATGCAACGTGGAGCAGTAGCAGCGAGAAAATCGCTGAGGTAGACAGCAAAGGGGTTATTACGGGTGTAGCGACAGGCAAAGCAACGATTACTGCTAAAATCGAGGGTAAAACGTTGACACTGCCTGTAGAAGTAGGAATGGCGAGCGGGCTGGAAGCGGATATGAACTTTGTCGTGCTGTCTGCAAAAGAAACTCAAGCCATTATCCTTACAGGCACGGATGGGGACGGTAATACGAAAGACGTCACAGCCGATGCAACTTGGAAATCAAGCAATGCGCGTGTAGCTGATGTGAAAAAAGGTGTAATCACAGGTAATAGCAGTGGTAAAGCGAACATCACAGCTGAATACGGCTCACAGAAAATCACAATTCAGGTTGAAGTCGATGTCATTTCACGGATTGAAGCATCTGAACCAGCTCTTTCGCTGAAATCCGGTGAAACCGTGGATTTGAAGTTGACTGCTACCTTGAGTGATGGCAGTGAGCGGGATGTTACAGACAAAGCAGAGTGGAAATCAAACAGTTACAAAGTGGCTCAAGTGACCAAAGGCAAAGTGAAGGCACTAAGCTCAGGTAAAGCAAGAATAACTGCGAAGTACGGTAGCAAAACGATTACGATTGCGCTGGATGTAGATACATTGAAATATTTACAGACGAATAAAGTCACGTTAACGATGAAAGTTGGCGATAAAGCAACCGTAGTCGCCACCGCAACATATTTGGATGGAAGTGAAGCGAATGTGTCCAAACCAGCACTTTGGACTTCCTCCCGCATTGCGACGGCTTCCGTAAAAGATGGGATCATTCAAGCGAATGGTAAAGGTAAAGCGACTATTACCATCTCCTATGCAGGTGTAAAAACAAAGGTCAACGTTGTGGTTGAGGAGAAGTAAGGTCGGAATACGGAATTAGAAATAGTAAATGTCAAAAAGGTGATATCAGCATTCAAGCTGATATCACCTTTTTGAGTACCATATAGAGTTGAAAAACATACCTTTTCCCGAATTCATAATTTAGATTAGCGATCTAATAGCGATCTAATCTGGTCACATCGTATGTGACAGTACCAAAGCACCATAGGCAAAAGCAATAAGAATAAGAATTGCCGGGTGCAGCTTGGTTTTGGTCATGACCCAGAGGGAGATGCCTGCAATAATCAGCGTCTGCCAGATGCCGATGGAGTCCGTGGATACTTGGCCGAATTCCCAAGTGAGTAGAATCATGAGCACAGCGATCACCGGCTGAACAAGCAGAGTCATGCCTTTGACCTTCGGTGAAGTCCGGTGTTTGTTCAACAAACGAAGTAATAGAATAAGTGCAACTGCTGACGGTACAATGGTAGCGAAGCTGGCAATTAATGCACCAAACCAGCCTGCGACGTGATATCCGACAAATGCAGCAATTTTCGTGGCAATCGGGCCTGGGAGCGCATTACCGATTGCCAGTACATCACCGAACTGCTCGGTTGTCATCCAGTGGTAATGATTCACAATCTCTTCCTGCATCAATGGAATGGAAGCGGGGCCGCCTCCATATCCGAGGATGTTCGCTACAAAAAATCCCCAAAATAATTCCCACCATGTCTGAAGCATCCTACGATACCTCCTTGTCGGAGTTACCTTTGGATTTTATACGCTGTACCAGCCCGAAATGGAAGAAACCATAGACCAGGAACACCGTAATCACCAGTCCCGGATGAATATTGAGTAACTGTAATGCTGCAAAGGCAATCACACCGAATAAAATAGCAAACCACTTACCCAAGCCTTTCCAGGCTTTCATCGCAAATTCATAGGCCATCATACCAAGCATCACAAAAATGACAGGGCGCACGGCTGCTACCATACCCGCTACAATCTTGGATTCACGCAGTGCGTACATCGAACCGAGTAGAGCAATAATCGCGATACTTGTCGGCAAAATATGAGCGAGTACGGACACAATAGCGCCTAGAACACCCTTTGTTTTATAGCCTAGATAAGCAGCCATTTTGGTTGCGATAGGTCCCGGCAAGGCGTTGGCAATCGCCAGAATCTCGCCGAATTCATCGTCGCTGACCCACTTGTACCGGGTGACGGCTTCATAACGGATTAGCGGGATAACCGAGGGGCCACCGCCATATCCCAAAATTCCGGTTCGTACCATGCCGACCACGAGACCGTTGTAATCTTTCCAACTCATGCTGATATCCTCCTAGAGTCTCATGCCCATGCGGCTTTTATATCGTTTTAAGAGCAGTTGTGATTCCACTTTGACGATGCCAGGCATCTTGTAGAGTTTCTCCAGTATGAACTGCTCCATCTCTTCCATATCTGCAAAAATACCGTGCATATGCAGGGTACTTGGGCCTGTCATATGATAGAGACTGGTCACTGCTGGCTCATCATCCAGCATCTCTGCAACTTCATCCAGGAAGCGCGGTTCCACATCGACATTAAAAAAGGCAGAGACCTGTAGCCCCACCTTGCCTGGGTTAATGACAACGGTGAAACGTTCAATGATTCCTTTTTCCGATAATGCATTGATGCGAGCTTGAACGGCTACGCGGGATAATCCAATCTGTGTACCCAGGTCTGTATAGGAAATCCGGCTGTTCTCATGGAGCGCGGCGATGATTTTGCGATCCATCTCGTCCAGATTGTACATTTGCGGAATTTCTCCACCTTTGGAGGAACGTTTGTGAGACATGTTTGAATCACCCTTTTCGTTTTCATATATTGCATGATGTGTATCCGAATTTAAAGAGTAATTGAATGTACGCTTAATACATGCAGCATTCATAGTTTAATGACGAAACGTAACTAACGTCAACTGATTTTAGGGGGATTGTTAAAAATATTTAAGGAAGCACCTTCATTTTGTCGTATCTATGAAAGAAAAAAGACTGCTCGCTTTATGCGGGCAGTCAGCACATCCTTGTTAGGACAAGTTACTTCATGAGTTTGTATCAGCAAGGATGCTTCTCTCAGGAGATTAAGAGTTGTTGCTAGTTTTAAGATGTTTAAATGGATGGTGATGAATCACCCATTATGAGTTCACTGTCTTAGGCAGTAGTAGCGTAACCGTAGTTCCTTCGCCGGGTTCTGATGATACGCGTAACGTACCGCCTGCTCCCCGTGCACGTTCCTCCATGCTGAATAACCCAACACCATTCCCCGCAGTAGCGTCGTTAAATCCGGTACCTTGGTCTTCAATAACGACAAGCGTGAGCTCTTCCGTATCTTCTACGGTGACTTGTGCCTCGGCAACGTCAGCGTATTTGGCTACATTGGTTAAGGCTTCCTGGATGATGCGATAGATGGCGATCTCTCGGTTCATCGGGAGCCGCTTGCGCAAATTACATTCGAGAGTAACCTCGATGCCGTAATGGCGGTTATAGTTCTCAATATAGGTTCGAATGGCAGGAACGACACCCAGATCATCCAGCACAGACGGCCGAAGTTCCCAAGCCATACCGCGAACATCTTCCATAATACCCGTAACCTGTTTTCGTAGCGCTTCAACGCCCGGGTTAGCTTGATCGGCCAGCAGACGGTCCATCTGAATTACGAGAGAGAACAGGCTTTGTCCAATCCCGTCATGAAGGTCACGAGAGATGCGCCGTCGTTCTTCTTCCTGAATGTTCATGACTTGCGACATCATCTGTTGCAGCTCAGCCTCGACTTGTTTCAGCTTGGTTACCTCACTGCGCACAGCTAAATACTGATATGGCTCACCATCGTTATCGAGGAATGGCACAATCGTGGTATTTACCCAGTAATAACTACCGTCTTTTGCACGATTCCGAATCTCGCCATTCCACACCTTGCCAGCAGAGATGGTATCCCATAACGTCTTCATAAAGGTTTTACCGTGGTACCCCGAGTTAATAATCCGGTGATCCTGACCAATGAGCTCTTCGCGGCTATATTGTGAAATTTCGCAAAATTTATCGTTCACGTATTGGATTTTACCTAAACGATTCGTCAGCGCTACGATCGAGGATTCGTCGAGTGCAAACTTCAAATCACCAAGTTGATGCAGCGAACCTTTCAGTTTGCTTCGGAATTCATTGTCCGAAATGTGATTGTCAATTTCGCTGAGTAGGTGCCGAACAGGTTGGTCGGCTAATCCGCTGAGTCTGTTTTTGCGTGGCTTACTCAAAGTTCAACAACCCCTTTTTCATCGCAAACTTCACCAGTTCCGGTCTGGTGCGCAGGCCAAGCTTTTCCATCAGATTGCTTTTATGGGATTCCACCGTTTTGACACTGATGACCAGATGCTCGGCAATTTCCTTATTCGCGTATCCTTTGGCAATCCAGGACAAGATCTCTTTTTCCCGATCCGAGAGTGTATCGTATGGCCCGGCATTTTCCTGTTTGGCTTTGTCCAGATACTCGCTCATTAACCGTTTGGTTGCACTTGGATAGAGGTAGGCGCTTCCATCGGCTACAGAACGAATGGCAGCCAGCAATTCCTCGTGGGGCGCGCTTTTGAGGATATACCCGGAAGCTCCCGCGTGGATTGCGCGGAACAGGTATTCCTCGTCGTCATGCATCGTAAGAATTAAAATCGATACATCCGGCATTAGCTTTTTTAACTCCGCCGTAGCGGTCAATCCATCCTTGCCCGGAGGCATGCTGAAATCCATCAGAACTACATCGGGTTTCAGCTCCTGTGCTTTGGCAATGGCCTCGTCGCCATCGGCTGCATCGCCAACAATATGTATATCGTTCTTTCCTTCCAGCAGGGCGATTAGCCCCGAGCGTACAACCACATGGTCGTCCACAACTAACAGTCGAATCACATTCATTTCCCCCTGTCCGATTCCATCATCTATATCCATCATACCAAAAAAAGAGGCTTTTCAGAGGGGAATCTCCGAAAAGTCTCTTATTCAGTGTGTTCTGCTTCCATATTCTGCTCATGCATATTGTTCCAATTCTCTGGCAGCTTGCTCGGTTTGTACAATTATCTCGGGGGAAAACGTGCAAGGGGTTCTGCTTCCCACCAGCAATACACCGTTGGGCAGATTCCCTTCTCTGAACATGGGCACGGCTATCGCACAAACGAGTCGTTCAGCAAGCATAAGCGGGCAACGGTCCGGGATATATTCTCCACGGAACTGCTCATCCAGCATAACCGTGCGTCCGGTTCGTAGCGCCGTGCCTACCAGATCTTGTCCAGGGCGCATAGCCATGCGTTTGACACGTTCATTGGTTGCCCCGAAGGTATACTTCCAGCGCAACATTGATCCAGACACACAAGCCATTCCGCAAAAATCGCCGGTGGTGTTCTGACACAGGCCGCTCATCATCTCCTGAACGGCAGATGAGACTTCATCATGCATGAGGGACACTTCCTTTTTTCGAATCATATGATGATCTGTTCTTCACTCGTTACGTTTCTTTCATTATTGTGGTCGTTCATCGTTGTCACAACATATGGGTAACCTTGAACTCAAGGCTCGTTGGATGGGAGAATCAGTCTACAATCGGGATATTCCGATGTTAGTTCTATTGTAGACTGTTTTGTCAGCCTTGTAATTCAGGGAATACCCCTATTTCACTTCTGGAAACTGCTGAACGTGGGCAGTGGATCACTCCGAGAAGCATAAGAATGAAAAAAACAGCTGGCCGATTAGCCAACTGTCTCGTTTGAATGTGTATTTTGGAATGAGTTATATCTAGGAAGACTCTCCTGTAGATTAGAAATGTACACGTATCTTTCTTCTACATTGTAAATGTGCTCAGTAATGCCGGCCATACTGCGATCTTCTCACGGCAAGAGGGACAGGTTGTTTTGCCTGCCAGATAGGGCAAATGCGCGGACAGTGTCTGTTCTCCGATCTGAGCGGTCCGTTCTGCTAAAACTTGTGTCTCCTCATCTGCCCATGAAGAAGCCGGAATGATGGCTTGAGCTTCCTGATCAGGTTGAAAAACAGGATCTTCTGCATAAGCTTTCAGAGGCACAGCATGATGTTCATCAGGCCATATGTACACTTCATTTGCGCAAGCTGGGCACTCAGCCACATACTCATCCCCTTCCGAAAATGTCATCAGCATATTCGCAACGATATAGGATTTGCGGAATGCGGCATCGGCAATGAGGACGTAACGTTTCTCCGTGTCATCTGTGGATAGCTCAGCAACATCGGTCAGCACTTGTTCTGTCAGTGATCTGAGCTGGTCGATAGCTTCTACATAATCAGTGTACATCTGCGTGCAGACCGTACTTCCCACCACATCAGCCAGCTCAGTCCAGGATGGCGGATATGGCATTTGGTGTTGCTCATCACGGCTTGCTTCAATAATACCGCAGTTGATATACAGTTCCTTGCGCACTGCTGTATCGGAAGTCGAACATGCCAGACGAGCTAGGAATGGCATGGCGGCGTAGGTAGCCGTATAGATTGTATTTTGATGAAACAGATATTCCTGAAACAAATCGTCAAAAACCTCTTGGCTGAATTGCTGCTGCAATTGTTGCAATAGGCGGGGTGCATCTTCTGCTGACCCATAGGGGCCAGACAGTTTTGCCCAAAGATCACGATCTAACGATAACATATGTATTCCTCCTGTTCTGGAGATGCATAAGATTGTAAATTCGCAAGATTGAACACTCACAAGCATTTAACTGTATGCTAGCACTATCGTAAAAGTTTGACAATGCAAGATAAGATCACTCGCAAATGGGGCATTATTGGGGATATGTGACTTTTCTCACAGCGAATTGGGGGAGTTTCCCGCCAAAGATCAGGTAATCCCCCGATAACCTTTCGAACTGATTCACGATATGATGTACACATAAGGAATCACCGAGGGGGACGAAAGTTATGGGTACAGTATTCGTGGAAAGAATCACCCGAAAAGTAGAGCAGACGCAGACACAGACGGAGGCGGGCAAAATGACACAGCGAACAGGCGGGATTCTGTCTTTTGTTACACCGGAACAATGGAGTCTGATCGAAGAGAAAATGCAGCCTAAAAAAGTAAAGTCGGGATACAGTCTCTTTTTGGAAGGTGATGAAGCTGGATATCTGTACTACATTCGTTCGGGACGAGTGAAGTTGACCAAATCGACGGAGGATGGCAAAGAGATTATTCTGTCGATCCAGCAAAGAGGCGATCTGATCGGTGAATTCGGCGGTATTGGCGGATTGAACCACAGTTACAGTGCAGAGATGGCTGAAAAAGGGGAACTGGCCATCATCTCGCTGACGGATCTCGAAAGTGTGCTTAGCAAAAATGGGGATCTTGCGCTGAAATTCCTGCAATGGATGGCACTTGCACAGCGGATTACACAGTCGAGATTCCGTGACCTGTTGCTCTACGGCAAAGCAGGTGCACTTGCTTCGACACTGATCCGTGCCAGCAATACGTATGGCAAGATTGTTCCAGATGGCATCGTGCTGGAGATGAAGCTGAACCACACTGAACTCGCTGAGATGATCGGGGCAACTCGGGAAAGTGTTACTCGTATGCTCGGAGCATGGAAGGAGCAGGGTACCCTCGATATGCTGGACGGCAAATTAATGATTCGGGACATGGCTGCTTTACGTTGCATGTGTGGATGCCCTTCGTTCCCAAGCTGTCCGAAAGAACTGTGTCGTCTGTAGGCCATATTCAGTAGATTCAGGTAACAAATCAGTTAGTTAGAGAGAACACACGGGTGGGGAGACACGAGATCGGAACGGATAGAACAAAACAAAAACGGAACGGATACGGAACTGAACGAAATTTACAAAACAGAACTAGCGGTACCAAATAGAGTAAAACGGGAACTAAAGTAGCGAAATGGAACGAATGAATAGAAAGGAAAAAGGATGAAGCGGCGCGGGCTGTTTCATCCTTTTTCCTACTTTTTGTTATGTAGCTTTTCCAAACTATCGGGTCTCGCTCTCCCGCGGCTAACGATCTCAGATGAGCCTATTTTATGTGTTTTAGCCCATTTGGAAATCTAACGATCAGGAGAGACGTTATTTCTCAAAATTCACACGAAAATGTAGCTTTTTTGCGGTTTTTTAGTGAAATAGCGTCACTGGAGATCGTTAGAATCCCAAAAAGCTACAAAACATCCAAATAAGCTTCGTGGTGATCGTTAGGATTTTGGCTGCCACTGTGTACCTCGCTTCACCCGCAGGTAAGCACATCTGATATTTATTCTAACTCCCGATCCAGCATAGAGTAGAGTGACGAGTCATGATATGCCCCTTTATAGAACCAATGCTCCCGGAGAAGGCCCTCACGTTGCATACCGATCCGCTGCATGACGCGCTCAGACGCCGGGTTTTCTGGACGGCATTTGGCATAAATCCGGTGAACGCCAAGTTCCTTGAAGCCAAAATGAAGTAATGCGCGGCAGGCTTCGGTCACATATCCATTCCCCTGATAGGCAGGGTGAAGCACATAGCCGATCTCAGCATTGGTCTGATCGACAAGGTGGAGCCCTGCGCCGCCGATAAGAAGCTCTTCCTTTTTCAAAACAATGGCAAGTTCATATCCTTCTCTCGGCTCGGCCAGCTGCATACGAATGACATCCTGTACATAAGCCCGGGTATCCTCCTCCGTGTTCGGGCCCCATGCGGTGTGTTCCGTGACTTCGGGCATCGAGGTGTACGTATGGATGTGAGGCCAGTCATGTTCTACAATCTCACGAAGAATTAATCTTTCTGTTTCAAGCTTCATAATGTACACTCCTTTGCTCCAACTCAGGTTTCTTCTTTCTACTTGGAGTGGGTCATATCCCACTGCTGAATGGATTCCGCATCGTATTGCATCCTATTGTAACGCACCATATGCACGCAAAAAAGCCCACGACCGAATTCATACAACTGAATTCCTCGCAGGCTATTAGAAGATTACCAAAATCGTTTATGTGACGGTATGTTTTTATGGTTGGTTGCAAGTCGTTGCAGGATATGTGTAGGCCAGCTTGCGGATGATCTCCTTTTGCCATCTTGTGTCACCCAGGTTAATCGCCAGGTTCAGAAGATCCAAATAATCGTCAAGCTGCAGAACAGCCTTTTGCAGAGTTGTGTTCATTCGATGTTCGTTCCCCTTTATCTATAAAGTCGTAAGCATGGTTGGCATCATCATCGGAATTGAAAATAAACAAGCTCAATAATGATAATCATTATCACATATATAATGTCATTATGCATCGAACGTAGGTAAATTGCAATGCCTAACGACGCGATAACTCAACTTTTTTCAGGAAATAGGCTCATGATGACCGTTGTGGACTATAAAATTTTTCAAAAATTTTACATAAATCGAGAGGAATTCATCATATGAAGCTTTAAATTAGATAGGGACAAGCATCATACGTTATGGAGGAGGAGAAAGGGTATATGAAAAAGGCGTTAAGACAGTACTGGATCGGGGCATTCCTGGTCTTTGTTATGATGGCAACAACGTTATTCGCTCCGGGGGTTCAGGCTCCGGTTCAAGCCGCAGCACCACTTACCGTATCACAAGCGATTGCTGCCCAGAGCAGCGGAGGCACGGCAACCGTCGAAGGTTATGTTGTGGGACATGCGACCGGGTCACTGACGGCCAAGTTTACCTCACCGTATGCCAATGATTTCAATGTGCTGATTGCAGATTCTGCATCCGAGCGCTCGAACGCCAAACTGTTGGATGTGCAAGTTTCGTCTTCTTTCCGTGCTCAATATGGACTGGCTTCAAACCCAAGTCTGGTAGGCAAAAAGATTATCGTGACGGGAACACTTGGCGCATATAACAGCTATGCTGGTGTCAAAAATCCTACGTCGATTACCCTTTCTTCAGGTACCACGAACCCTGACCCCGAGCCAAATCCGAATCCGGGCACACCTCTTCCTGGCGGAAACGGCAAAAAAGTGCTGTTTGATAACACGCATGCTCAGACCGCAGGTGCGGCTGACTGGATTATCGATGGAGCTTTTTCAGACTTTGCGAATGGTTTGCGAAACGCAGGCTTTACCGTGGATCAGCTGGAACGCAGCATCCCGTATACATTCGGTGAGCAAGCGTACACCTATAACAAATTGAAAGACTACGACGTGTTTGTCATCGGCGAAGCCAACGTGCCATTCAAGGCCACAGAGCAGGCTGCGCTCCTGCAATATGTACAGAATGGCGGAAGTGTCTTCTTCATCTCCGATCACTATAATGCAGACCGTAACAAAAACCGCTGGGATTCTTCCGAAGTGTTCAACGGCTACCGCCGCGGTGCTTTCCTGAATCCAGCCAAGGGCATGTCCTCTGCCGAAGCGGAATCCCCGGCGATGCAAGGCGTGACCAGTTCCGACTGGCTTGGAACGAACTTCGGCGTGCGTTTCCGTTATAACGCGCTGGGTGATGTGAACGCCACAGATATCGTTGCACCATCACAAGCTTTTGGCATCACGACTGGAGTACAAGCTGTAGCGATGCACGCCGGATCAACGATTGCCATTATGGACCCGAACAAAGCCAAAGGTTTGGTGTATGTTCCGGCCGGCGTGTCCAAATGGAATAACGCTGTAGATCAGGGCGTATATAACGGTGGCGGAAGAGCAGAAGGGGCGTATGCTGCGGTTGCCAAAGTAGGCGCAGGAAAAGCGGCGTTCATCGGTGATTCCTCTCCCGTTGAAGATGCGTCGCCAAAGTATTTGCGTGAAGAAAACGGGGCCACCAAGAAAACCTACGATGGTTTCAAAGAGGTGGATGATGCTACGTTCCTCGTGAATACAGTGAAATGGCTGGCAGTCAAAGAAAGTTACACCAGCCTGTCCCAAGTGCCAGGTCTGACCCTTGATACAGCAACAAGCTTGTTGCCAATGGAGACACCAGCAAGCTCCACTGAGCCACAGCTTGAGCCGTGGGCTGCGCCAGCTGCAGGGTACAAATGGTATGATCCAACGACATTTAAAGCAGGTTCGTATGGCAAGGCTCAATGATAGATAGATTAGGGCCGAATTAGAATTAAGTAAGGATGTAGAATGACAATCATTCAAAATACGAAGCAACGTTAAAGAAACGCAAAGAAGGAGCTGGTGACGCCACTCGGCTTCTTCTTTGCGTTTCTTCATTTTAAATAGTCATGAATGATCTTCTCATCAAAGCTATTTGAGATTTTATACTTCATGGATGTGTTCTTTTTAGGAGAGGCCTCGTAATCATAGACATCGATATACTTGTCGTCATATAAAAACATTCCAAGTCTTGCGCCTCCATTTACATCAACCAACAGCCTATAAACCTCATTGAAATCTTTAGAAATACTAGAATCTTTGTTCACTTCCAGCTCTGACAGACTACTCATTATTTTATGAATATCATCTTTGTTTGTAAGCGTGACTTTTTGGTCATGCCCCTTTTCGATTTCTATTGAGGTTATCGTGTTGAAGTCAACCTCGTTCCATGCCACTTCCTTTAGGGACTTTGTTGAATTCATTGTAAAGAACCATAGTGCGATTGCTAAAAGGATGATCATACATGCCAGGATGTAGGAATTACGTTTCTGCATCATAAATCTCCTTAATTTTGTCGTCATACACTCATTGTAACATTTATCCAATTGGTAATGCATAAAGCTTCTTTTCTCCGGGTAAGGTATGGGTACTCGGGCTAGTAATCCAAAGAGGGAGGCGGCACAAGATGAATCAGCACATCGGACAAGCAGACTGTGACAGTTCCCTGATGCGGCAGAAGTTAAAGGCGGACCTGCACCGCGTAGCAGAACGAATGAATCTGACATTATCACGTTTTGACCATGACAGTGTCTGTTTGCTGGGGCAGTTTGCGGAGATTCGTGCCGAAATCAAACACATTGAGGTGCTTGCTTCTTCTTTTTATCTCGACTGTTATTTGTCCCCGTTTACGGAGAAGTTTGCAGAACTGACGTCCAGTGTGCAGCATCTATCCGACCGCAGGTACGGAGCGCTGATTGTGATTGAACGGGAGGTTCCGCTGGAGACGATGATTCATTCCGGTGTAGCGGTGGATGCCAAAGTAACTCACGCGTTGCTTGAATCGCTCTTCATCCCTGGTGCGCCATTGCATGATGGAGCTGTGCTGATTCGTGGCAACCAGATTGTATCTGCTGGCAATGTGTTGCCGTTATCCCAAGCCGAAGCCCACGAACGTAAGTTGGGCACACGCCACCGGGCGGCACTTGGATTAAGCGAGCTGACCGATGCGGTGGTGCTGGTAGTCTCGGAAGAGACGGGACAGGCTTCTTTTGCGGTGGACGGGGCGCTGCATCCGATTAATGTGGTTGAAACGCTGACCTAGAGCGTAGAGCGTAGAGAGTAAGATTTGTGCGAGGTGAGTACAGGTACATAGGTACATAATCGAGAGCACATGAGCATATTGACCTGCCCATGCTTCCATTTGAGATACGAGTTATTGAAGAGGCTAACCCACCAGTCACAGGATGACAGGCGAGGCCTCTTTTTGCTATGGTGAGTTTCACATTCAAAGATATCTCATCAGGCTTAACTATGGCTTAGATACGAACGGTGCTGCCTCAAAGCGAGCATAGTGGTGATCCTTTTGCACAAACTGGGTGAATATGGGTACAATAGAGGGTGGAGCTTGAATAGGAGCGCCAGAATTCAACACTGCGATTTATCGCAAAAATGGTTAGAGGAGACGTTAGCACATGAGTTGGTTTGAAGCAATGGAGCAACATGATTACGAGGAACTGGTCCTGTGCCAGGATCGAAATTCAGGTTTGAAGGCCATTATTGCCATACACGATACAACACTTGGGCCTGCGCTAGGCGGTACACGGATGTGGACATACGCTTCAGAGGAAGCTGCCATTGAAGATGCACTGCGTCTCGCTCGGGGCATGACATATAAAAATGCAGTATCCGGTCTTAATCTGGGCGGAGGCAAAACGGTAATTATCGGAGATCCGCGTCGTGACAAAAATGAAGCGATGTTCCGCGCCTTCGGCCGCTACATTCAGGGTTTGAATGGCCGTTACATCACTGCCGAGGATGTGGGCACGACGGAAGAAGACATGAACCTGATCTATCAGGAGACCGATTATGTCACGGGGATCTCAGCTAGCTATGGCTCATCCGGCAACCCTTCCCCTGCAACCGCTTGGGGGGTATACCGCGGCATCAAGGCTGCTGCGAAGGAAGCATTCGGAACCGATCTGCTAGAAGGTAAAACAATTGCCGTTCAAGGCGTGGGCAACGTAGCGATGCATCTGTGCAAGTATCTGTACGAGGAAGGTGCGCATCTAATCGTAACCGATATCCATAAGGATTCCGTGAAGCTGGCGGTGGAACGTTTTGGCGCCAAGGCGGTTGATCCGGCAGATATAACAAGCGTCGAATGTGATATTTATGCGCCATGTGCGCTCGGCGGCACGATTAATGACGATACACTTAAGACACTGAAAGCCAAAGTGATTGCGGGTTGTGCGAACAATCAGCTGCTGGAGCCACGCCATGGGGATGAACTGTATCAGCGTGGCATCGTGTACGCACCGGATTATGTCATTAATGCAGGCGGTGTGATCAACATTGCGGATGAGCTGAACGGATATCATGAAGATCGAGCATGGGCGAAGATCGGAGAGATTTACACCACGCTGGAGAAAATATTCGAAAGCTCCCGCACCGAAGGCATCGCTTCTTATGTCGCGGCAGACCGTCTTGCCGAGCAACGGATCGAGATGATGAAAAATACGCGTAGCACCTTTTTACAAAATGGTCATCACGCATTAAGTGCACGCAGACTGCGGAAATAAACGCTACCAGCCGCGCATCTGAAAGCTGAATTCATGTAAGACAACGTGTAAGACGATAGGTAAGACGAGCAGAAGAGCTAAGGGACAATCCTGAAGGTTTGGTCAAACGAACGTAGTAACCTCCGAAAAAAAACGCATTTTCGGAGGTTTTTCGTGCAGACCCCATTCAGTGTTGTCCCTTTTTGGTGTGATTGCTTGTTTTCGTTTTAGCATAAGTTTAAGCGGCAGCTCTTATAAACCGAGGCTTGGATTTAGACACTTTTCGAGTAATCGGGTGATTCGATTCCACGGTTATTTGTGGCGTTTTTTTCAATATACCAGAGAAGAACCATACAAATCGCATAGAACAGACTGATCCCCAGAATAATGATCCATACACTCTTCATATCCACACTTCGAATGAACAGACCCGTCAGATAAGGGCTAAGGGTATACCCCAGACAACCGACGAACAACAGCAAGCCGTTAAATCTCCCCTGATGGCTGTCAGGCACGCGGGATGCTATATATAGATTGATATTGGTCTGCACCAGAATCTCTCCAATCGTCCAGAGCACCGTGGATACCACAACGATAGCAAATTGAGGCCAATCCCCGAGCAGATATAGCGCACCAAATCCGATGCCATAAAAGAGAGCGCCTGCCGCGATGGAGTTTAGAGCCGTGAATTTACGGGTCGCCGATAGCACCAGCGTGGTCAGAAGAATGACACTGATCGCATTAATGGTCATGACAGAGCCGTAGTAAGCTGCTCCATGTTCACCGAACGTCTGATTCATCTGCAAGGGCAGGCTGAACGAGTATTGCATGTAAATAAAATAGTTAAGAAAAGATACCACGATGAAAAAAACAACGAGTGGATTCTTCAGCAGCATAGGGAACAATGGCGAAGGCAAAGAATCTGATCCTTGTTGCTGCCTGGATGGAGAGCGACCTTGTTTATGTTGTTGTTGTTGTTGTTGTTGTTGTTGTCCCGGCTGAGGGTGTTCTTCTTGGTGTTGTTGCTTCCCATGTGGCCGTTGTTCCCCCTGTGATTGCTCTGTATGCTGTGCAGATTCCCCAGCAATGGTTTGCTTTGCTTGGCCGCTTGTACCAACAAAAACCTTTTTCCAAATGATGAAGGTAGAGATCAAAAATACGGTGCCGATACTCAGAAAGACGATATGCACGTAATCTTTAATAAAAAAGCCGGCAATCAATGGCCCAAGCGCGATACCGAGATTGGCTCCGAGATACATCAGGGAAAAGGCCGATTTCCGCTCCTTTTCCTCTGGACACAGCTGAATAATTAAGGCGTTATACGCCGGGCGTGTAATACTGATGAAGAACATGACCGCAATCAGAAGATAACCGATGGTCATCGTGCCTGACCAGAAGGAGCAGCTCATGATCATAAGGGCAGACAAAATCTGCCCGGAGATAATGATCGTTTTTTTGCCAATCAGATCACTTAAATAACCGCCAAGCAGTACACCGGGGCCGCTAATCAGAGCCGCCATGGATACAAAAATACCCGCGCTGACCACACTCATGCCCATCTGCAGCGTAAGCACCAAGGTGATCAGGGAGAAAATAAAATCCCCCGTGCTGTTAATGGTTCTCGCCAAGCAGAGATAATAGATGTCGCGGCTGAGTCCCGCGTATGTTTTGAATAAAGACAATCGTTTCAAACCTCCCCCAAAAAAACACAATCCCAGTAAAAAAACTACTACGTTAAGGTCGTTCTCTACTGCGTATTCACGATCTTATACGTTTTCGGGAACCGCCACCTCAATGACGAATCGATCGTACATCTCCAGTAACGTCTGACGTAATTCCTCGAACGAATCACCTTCCACAATAGCGAACCCTGAGCGGGTCATCGTGTCGTTTACAGCCCCGGCGTGTTGCCCCACTTCATAGGAGACGTTAAATTCAATGATGCCTGGAACGTCCGCATAATCGTCTCTGCCGGAGATGTGCTGGATCACTCCTGCGCGGGAGGGGAAGCAGATCATACCCGTGAATTTGTTGCTGGTCTCCTGCTGCGTAAAGGTATATGTACCGAGTTCCAGATCCGCCACTGCTTCGAAAAAGTCCACACCATGCGTGTTCTTGATGCAAGGCGGCATCACATGTGAACCCCCGATTCTGGCTCCAATCTCTCCGAAAACCACTTCGCCTTCCGGCGTGAGGAACAGTTCGGCATGGGTCACCGATTGATTGATGCCAAGCGCGGCAATAACTTGTCTGTTGATGTCTTCGATTCGCTGTATAAAATCTGCTTCTGTGCCTTTGGAGAAAGTAATGCTAGCCGGGGGTTTCTGCTGCGTTGCGATATCCAGACAGTTGTAGAGATATTGGGAAACGGAAGCAAACACCACTTCTCCCTTGCACACAATGGAGTCACAGTGGAACTCTGTGCCATGAATGAATTCTTCCAGCAAATCCCGTTGCTGTTCTTGTCTTGTGTATTGAAGGTAATGCAACAGTTCTTCCATACTGGACAATTTGAACGTGTTGATACTGCCGTAACCGCTGAGCGGCTTCACAATGATGGGGAAACCATACGTAGCAGAGAAATGAAGATAGTCCTGTTGCTGGAGCGCAATGGCCGTTCTGGACGTGCGGATTCCGCGCTGATGCAACATTTGTTTCATAATCCATTTGTTCCGAACCGCTTCGGCCTGATTGCGCTGCATGCCTGGAATGCCGAACTCGGAACGGAGTTGTCCGCCGATCTCGATGGCATTCTCACCCGGAGTTAACAGAGCACCGATGGAGTGAGATTGCAGGATTTGTTGCATATGTGCCCGGATGGCGTCCACAGATTCGAGATGATCAACGTATCTAATTTCATCAAAATAAGCTTCAAGCCGTTCAGGGTGATGTAATTGATGGCGTTCAATAATCAGAATTTTTCGGCAGTCTGTATATTTGGTCAAGGGTTTCACGAAGTTTAAACCAAAGGGAAGCCTGAAATCAGATATGTATACGATCGTTTTCATATGTCCTCCTGGATAAAATTTGAAATAATGAATGGTTTTCACAACATTATAGCTCATTATTTTCAGTTTTCAATACATTTTTTGTAAAATTTTATGCACGATTGTACATATTTTTGTTGCGTTGAAGTGTTAATTGACAGCAGGAATTTTTTGGTATAGTATCGTACCGAATTGGAAAATAAATGGGAGGTAATGGAGATAAATGGATATAAATAAAGAGAAATATGCCATACTGGGCACATTGGGTGACGATGAAGGATTCTTGACTTGCAGCATGCATATTGCGAAAAAAATGGATAATTCTGATATGATTAAGCCATACCCCGAATTCGAAGCGGCTGCAGAAGATCTGAAATCCGGCGCGATTTCCTGCTTGCTGGTGCCTGGAGCGTATCCCAAGCTGAACAGTTTCATTATGGATTCAGATCTGGTCGTGTCCGAAAGTTTTGTAGAGAAGATCCCTGCACTGGTGCTGTCCGGCTTCCACGCCGCTTGCCCGGAGCAGATTGATACGATTTTTCATCATCCGGCAACTACATACTTGTTATCTGAACTGAATATTGCCTATAGAGAGAACAGCACAGTATCTTCCAACCCGGAGGCCTGCAGGCAGGTTATGCTAAATACAGAGACCTCCATTGCGCTCACGAACCAGCTCTGTGCGGATCATTACGGACTGGTAACGTATAAAGTGCTGCGTGAAGGCATTCAAATGCCATGGGTATGTTTTACGAAAAAACCACAGAGGGTGAATGCACTCGTATGAAGAGAATCGCAATTATACTGGATAAAAATCTGGAGCAAGGAGCCGCAGCCAATGTGGCAGCGCTGCTTATGGGACAAGCTGCCCTGAACGAACCGGAGTTATATGCCGATCAGCCTGTACGGGATCAGAGCGGCATTCAGCATGCAGGAATCCGCTATAGCACCGTTATTCTGAAGGCGGGGGAGAATCAACTGATCAATCTGGCTAAGACCTGTGCCAAGAATCAGGACGGATTGAAGCATCTTGTTTTTACACAGACAGGACAGTCCTTGAATAACGCTTTTGAACAATATGCAAGTGAAATTGCATCGATGACATTGGAGGCGACCAAAGTCGTAGGTGTCATTGTATGGGGAGAAGACGAGTCCGTTCGGACGGCGACCAAGAAGTTCAGTGTGATGAAATAGTGTAATGAATAAGGCGGGTTTGGGGATACGCTTTAAATGGAGTACAACTGGGGTGCAGTTGCAACAAGCAGGCTGTCGCGCCTAGCTGGAACGGAACAGAACGGAGCAGAGTACCGGAGACTAGCGGACGACAGAAAAGCTTGTCGATGCGGGGTATGAAACATAAGGGCTACGAACATAAAAATAAGGGCAGAAGCGATCCTATGGATGGCCTCTGCCCTTATTTTGTACAAGAGAAATTTTTAGATGAATGCTCTGTATATGGTGATGAAGATGCAGGTGCAAGTACAGATAAGATACAGGTTATGTGCCGCTCACGGCTGTAACCTTTTTCTCTGTTAAATAGTATAGCAGCGCGAGCAGGGGCATGATCAGACCAATGAGTGTCGTGAGGCTCCAGCCGCCATGGGCATATGACCAACTTCCAAGTGAAGAACCGATGGCACCACCGATGAAAAAGATCGACATAAACAGGCCGTTCACACGTCCTCTTGCCTCGTTGCCAAGGGAGTAGATGATGCGTTGACCCAGCACCAGGTTACCGGAAACAGCCATATCCAGCGTAATGGCAACCACGACCAGCAGGATCAAGGCTGGTGTAGAATGACTCTGGAACAGATAGGCCAGACCAAAGGAGGCTGCGGCAATAACCATAGCGGCTCCGGTGAGCACCCTTGTAAAACCGCGGTCTGCCCATCTTCCGGCGATCGGAGCGGCAATGGCGCCGCCTACCCCGGCGAGAGCAAACCAGGCGATGCCTTGCTGCGACAAGCCAAAATCGGTTGCCAGTCGAAGAGGCACCGTCGTCCAGAATAGGCTGAATGCGCCGAACAAGCTGGCCTGATAGAACGCGCGCCGCCGCAACATCGGCAGGGTGCGAAGCAATGTGCCGAGGGAGAGAATCAATTGTCCATAAGTCAGGTTTGGATCAGGCCGACGGGCCGGAAGTGCCCGTGACAGTAACAGCATGAGCAACGCGATCACCACGGCCGAGAATGCAAAGACCGCCTGCCAGCCGAACACGCTGGTGATAAAGCTGGCGACAGGGCGTGCGAGCATTATGCCGAGTAGCAGACCGCTCATCACATTGCCGACCACCTGCCCGCGCTGCTCTTCCGAAGTCAGATAAGTCGCATACGGCACCAGAATTTGTGCAACGACAGAACCGATGCCAATGAGCAGTGAAGCCGTCAGGAAGAGGAAAGCACTGGTGGAGAAGGTGGCTGTAATCAGCGCTAGTACAAGTACAATAAGAAACAGAACCATTAAACGGCGATTCTCGATAATGTCGCTGAGCGGCACGATGAACAGCAGTCCAATGACATAACCAATTTGTGTCAGTGTTACGATTAATCCGGCTGCGGCAGACGAGAGACCTGTAGTGCTGCTGATTGGCCCAAGAACGGTCTGAGCATAATACAGGTTAGCTACGATCAGACCGCAGGAAGCAGCGAGCAGGAAAATAATCCAGGCAGGCACGGTAGTCTGATTCTGGTTGGTACTTTGTTTCTGTTTGGAATGAGGATATTTGGTATCCATAAGATCAACCTCCAATAAAAGTGTATGATGGTCATTCAATTGCCATTTTCACTTAAAACGATGTGTGATTTTAATTAATGAACGTTTCGTTTACTAATTACATCTAAATAATATACGATACGTTTAGTATTGTAAATAGGCAGTTACAGAACAAAGTGATTTTACATAAAGATGACGGAAACACAATAACATTGCTGGGAGCTTAAAAATGTATATCGACGCTGTATTTTAGTATAATGAACGTATCGTATTTTTTATTGAGGATAACAGCGATTCAACGGTTATTCTGTTATTGAATTGGTTGTGTAAATACTTTGGTTGAGCTTATATAGATGATTGCAATGGAGGGGTCAGCAATGACTGCAAAAAGAGGACGTCCCCGCAACATGGAGACCCAGAATGCCATTCTTGCCGCGGCGTATGAACTGCTACTGGAGGATGGGTTTGCAGCGGTGACGATTGAAAAGATTGCCGAACGTGCACAGGTCAGCAAAGCCACCATCTACAAATGGTGGCCAAGTAAAGGTGCTGTTATGCTGGACGGGTACATGTCGGCGTTAACGGCCAGGTTGCCTGTGCCGGATACGGGGTCTGTATATGAGGATGTGCGTGCTCATGCAGGGAACCTGGTTCAATTTTTGACAAGTGCCGAAGGGAAAGTCATTACACAGATCATCGGAGAAGGGCAGTCTGATCCCGCCCTTGCGGAAGAATACCGTAGCAGATATATTCAGCCGCGCCGCCGTGAAGCATGGGGCATTCTGGAGAAAGGCGTGGAACGTGGCGAATTGAAGCAGGGACTGGACATTGGGCTGTATATCGACATGATCTACGGGCCTGTATTTTACCGGATGCTGGTCACGGGCGAGCCGATGGATGATACGTTTGTGGAGTTGCTGCTAGGCACGGTATTCAAAGGCATCGGGTCTGAGGCATAGCAATAAGTGATAGCAGCATGTGATAGTGAAGGAAGAGAAGAAGAGAAGAAAAGGAAAAGGGAAAGGGCAATTCGGAGAAAGACCGAATTACCCGGGGATACGGTTACTGCGTAGCCAAACGAAGTCTATACCTGGAAGATCGGGGAGATGGCAGAGGGCCATGTGTCCGTTGGTTTGGGGACGAAGGGAGTTTCGTGCTTGTTTAATATTGGGGGATCATTCCACACTGAACTTGGCAGTTCGTGTCTGTCCGTGTTGTATAATCCTATGGAAATAGTAGGATATTGAAGTTGGAATAACTGTATCATGTTCCTGTCCATTCTTCTAATGGATTTTTTCTATAAGCAATTCGAGGCGAAGGCAAGCTGGAGATGTAGAAGTTCTTGTGCTTGCATAAAAATGTAAATTTATTGCCACGATTGTTATTGACCACTGTAAAATTTAGGATTAAAATTGGTCTAATCATATAAATTCAAATTTCTGGATTTTAATTGTGGAGGTGGGATACATGGAACCTGCAACTACGATACGCTCAACGATTGAGGATTACATCAGGAAACAGGGATATACCCTTCAATATTTTGCAGATATATCGGGAGTGAACGCTGGAACGCTTAGCGCCATTATTAAGGGAACACGCCCCATCGCCATGGCGCAGCTTGATCTGATTACCCAGGGCATGAATCTGGAGGAAGGCTATTTCTACGAGACGTATGGTGGGGAGTGCTTCGTAGAGTCGGCTCCACACTGGCGAAGGCTTGAGCCCTTCCTGCAACGCTGTGCGGAATTGGACAAGCTGGACTGCATCCAGCGGGTGATTCAACAAGTAACGGATGATCGTTCCTATATCTCGGAACTGTTCGAGATGGCCGAAGGTATGCTGGAGCGCGGTCAGCAACAAGCTGCCCGTATGTTATATGAATGTGTAGCCGAGTGCGAGAAATACCAGCATTCCGAGCGCTTGGCCCTCTGCCAGTATCGTATCTTCACCCTCTCGCTAGGCCAGAATCAACACGATAACCTCCGTGCCGCCGTGCACTTTGAGCCTTATATTAATCGGCTAGATGAGGAGAGGCAACTGGATGCGATAAGGGAGCTAGCTAATACTTACAATGGGTTATGTCACTGGGACAAAGTATACCAGTTAGCTGATGAGCTGTTGGAACGGGTCAAATGTCTAGAACAATTCAAAAGTAAAAAAAGAGAAGCAGAGATTAATCGAATCTCTAAGCACCCATTGTTTACTTATAAATTTTATGCTTACTTATTAATTGCAACAGTATGGGGCGAACGTAAAGAGTACAAAAAGGCACTAGAGTATACTTCCCTCTATGCTAACATAGTTATCGAAAATTCTACTTCAGAAGATCAGCTTTTTATTAAACGATTTAATGAATGGGCAGAAGTGAATACCTATTTATATAAATTAATGACGGGCGATTACGATTCACTTTACTCTTATATTGATTTTATAGAAGAAAACGAAAATGAGACCCTTCTTGGACTTGTCAAAGTTATGGAAGCGGCTAATATATATCAGCTAAATGTAGACAAGGTTCTAAAAAGGTTTGAATTATTCATTCATATGTTAGCTAATGATCATGATTACCAGAGTAGCTACACTATTCAGATAAAAGATGATAGATATACTAAATTTTGGGCTGAATTAGCATTTTATCAGTTGTCCAAAGAAAGATATCATGAAGGATTCAGAGATTTACTAACCTGCCTAAGCTATGCTCTCAAAATTAATGATGACTCTACTATAATTTATTGTGTAAGTTTGTTCGAAGAACACAGAATCCAGGCCCCTAAATCAATTAAGTCACAATATAAAAGTATTATTAAGGAGGTTTATAGTCGATATGAGAAGAAAAGTAACGTTGGCATTGACGCTGTTTAGTTCGTTCATTATGTTATCGAGTATTACAGATAGTATAGACCAAATTATCAACTTGCTTCTCAATCATGGTGCAGGCGGATATTAGAAAATGGTAGATAATTTATTATAACTATTGGGCGTACTATATTTAATAGGGTATAGCGCGCCTATTTGGATTGTTATAATGAGTGACCGATGTAAAACTAAAAATAAATATATTTATTGTATATTTGATTAAATCATAAGTTATTCGATTAGTGGACATAAGACAGTGGAAAGGGTTTGTACAGTAATAGTACATATTGAGGTACATCTGAGAGTGAAATCTCAAATTAAGCTTACATTGTGGATAGATATAATAATTCCAAAAAAAAGTGAAAATAGATATATGAATGGAAAAAAAGCCAGCTCTTATAATTACAAGTGGCTTATTTTTTATTCAACCTCATGTGTAATTATGCAGAAAATGCATTGAAATTATATCGTTTTAATGATTACAACTTCCCCCTTTATTAGGTTGGCGCCTTCCTGCGGGCTTCACTTGACATTTAATGCATGAGATAAAAGTAAATCTCGAATTTTACATCATATACAACTATCGGTTGACTCAAGTTGTTTGATTATCCAATTCATTCAGCAGATTAAGATACTTATCTAATAGAACTTCCTTTTTATAGTCTTCTAAATGATATGATGGATATTCCTTTTCTGCATCCAAGATACTATTAATAAATCTTTCTACTTCGCCTTTTGTTGGAGTTGATCCTGAACTACTTATAATATTGTCTATAATAATTAAAACGGAGTTCAAAATTTGTTTGAAAACAACCAGTGACATTTTTTCGGCTTTATTTATTTCTGATGTGGAACCGTTTGAAAAAAAGCTCATTACGGTTTGATAGAGTTTATCTAGAGTGTTAATATACTTTTTTTCAATGGAAATACAATATCTAATATCACCAACATCTAGTAGCTCAGGCATCAAGTTGTCCATGTACTGATTGTTGGAGGAAGTAAAAAAAGTAGCAATGTTTTTATATGATTTACGTATTTTGTCTACCCTACCTTGGATGCTGTTACAGGTGATTTGGTCTTCTTTTTCTCTACATTTACTAAGATCAGTCTTTAAATGAGTTAGTTCTTTCTCACTGCATGATAGAGCGAAATCGTCAAGATAACTAGTTAGAATGAAATATAGCTCTTTTGCATTTTTCATTAAAGATCACCTCATGAAATAAGATTCGTGAATGTAAACGTAGAAGCAGTCTTAAGACTGCTTCTACGTTTACATAACTATTAAAAGAAAGAATGGCCACCAGATCTATCCCAAATATGGTAATGATAATAGTAACCGAAACCGAGACCAGGTTTACTAATTTCAGGTCCTACTGGCTCTTTTCCACCGCCTGCTCGCTGAGCAACTTTAGCTGCTCCAGATAAGGTCGTAGACCATACATCTCTTCCAGTAACGTCACTATCACCATTGAAAGACTTCAATCTATTAACCGCTGTGCTAAGGGATATTGCAGGCCCAATCCATACATCGCCTTGCATTATTTTAGCATAGTAGTGGTCGTACTCTCGTTTATTTCTCAAATTCATTGCAATTTCATCTGTTTTTGCAAATTCAATATTGTTGATCATAACTACAGCTGCAATAAGAAGGAGTGCTTCTATCAGTTTAGCACCCACGATCTGAACTAGTGGCGCTAATATTACCACCATTGGTCGGATAATGGTATCATCTTTACTAATAGTCGCTGTCTGTCCTGTTTTTTGATCTTCATATGTTACAGTTACGCCATTTTCTGTTGAATAGTCATCAATTGTTACTTCATAGTGCTCTACTTGTTTACTATCCGTTGATTCAATAGACATCAGTGAGACGGGGGCGGTCTCTGCTTTTTCGTATGTAGAGAAGGTAGTTTTTAAGGTCTCTTTATCTTGAACCAATATCCCGACTAAACCTTCAATTTCAGTTTTTAGCCTTATCTCTTGATCGTTATTTGCCAAAACTTCGACACCATTTACCGCGGTTATTTCAAATTCTTTCTCAGATTTAGCATAGGATGGGCTGATTAAACTTACACTAACCAGAACAAATACAAGAAATGTCGCAATGAACCTTAAGAAGTTTCGTTTAAGTAACATATTAAAGATTTCTCCTTTTCTGATATGAAGTGTGTGAAAAAAATTAAAGCAATCTACCCTCCTTTTTTTGATATCTAAAACAAATATATACAAATATATATGAATATTCAACATTATTTTACTTTTTATATATTTATATGGAATTTATAACATGTAATTATTTCTACATTAAGTATTAAATTGAAGGAATCAATTTGGCTAAATCGCTACGCTCGCGTCTTAATAAAATGATTTCTTAAAAGCTTGGTCTAAATAGGATTGAATGTACATTCTCCGTTCCTCCTGAGAAAATATTAATGATATGTGTATTTTGTTCCCATGAGGTTTTGACCGCTTAAGTCGAAGTTGGCCATCATCTGCTATCCTCTAATATTTTCGTCTAGGCCCACCTTCTCGTTCACTCCAGTACCTTTCAATGTAAGTGTTAGCTTACAGCGTTTTAAAACAGGATAAAGTGTGCCTTTCTTGAGTAAAAAAGCCCCGTTGGTTACTTGATTATATATTGTGATATCTCATAACCGTATGCATCCCTAACGCCACCTACTATGTATTTCTATGTAGCTGAATTAACATATTTGGTTATGGATAGCCCCTTCCCACATTTGAGTCTGATCAACATAAGCTTCATTACACTTTGTTATGTTACCTACGGACTTATCGCACTCAAGTTTGTGAAAGTTATATCCAGAACACATCGGACATAGCAGGAGGATCTATGATTAAAATTGAAGATTTGAGCTTTTCTTATCCCAAAGCCTCTCGCAAAAACCTGGATCATTTACATGCTGAGTTTCCCGAACAGACCGTGAATATGATCATTGGCAAAAATGGTTCTGGCAAAACGACATTATTTGATCTGATCGCAAATGTGGTTAAACGTCCGTCAGAAATACAAGGTATTCCTGATGAGAAGGAGATCATCTACCAGCTTTGCCACTTGCCTTTTACTCAAAATTGTACAACAATAATTACCAGTAAAGAGTTAAATTGTGCAACAAACTGTGCTAAATTGAAGATAATAAAAAAGAGCAAGGATGCGCTAACATCCCTACTCTTTACAACAGCCGCTTCTAAGGGTGGTGGCTGTGCATAGGTAGCTGAGATAGACCATACCTTAGCTGGGGCGGTCTATTTCTTTTTGTTTTGATTATTTAAGGCAATTAACACCGAATCACCACAGGCATCACCTTTGCGGCAATTAGAAAATATCTGATTGATATGACAGGAATTGCATTCGACATCAATGGGTTTTATTCATCAAGGGATCATATGAGACATTTATTAAAATGGGTGATGGGGTGAATCCTGACTTGGCGTTTCTGTGAAATGTGGATGGATCACGATATGTGGACAAAACATAAGATTGCGTATCCATATGTTGTATGTGTTTTTGATTAATGTGCATTTAAAAAATACTAAACTTATGAAACTAAACCTTTGTAAACAATCATTTGATTTTGCAAAGGAAAAAAATATGAATTTTTTGGCAATGTATCCTAAAATGATGTAAAACGAGGGGGTGCATGCTATGGGTGAACCGATGCAGATTAAAGATCGAATTGAACGGGATAGGCAAAAGTTACGTCGGTTGGCGGAGAATCATGGCATGCAGGATAACAAAGTCCTCGAACAGTCCATGGTTTTGGATGAGCTAATCAATGAATATTATCGATTCCAATATAAACATATGATGAAGAGACAACCGATTGCTTAATGCAGTCGGTTTTTTAATGTGACCCAAAAGAAGCCGACTGCTAAATTGCATTCGGCTTTTTAATGTTTTCCGAAAGATAACTCACCCTCCCCTAACGTACTCCCAGAACATCCCTCCATCCCATCCATTTCCTCTTGAAATTCCGTACTAAATCCATAGCTTACAGGATCGTCGCGACATCTCTAAACTGGATATGATGACCTCAATTCACCCGGAATGGATGCATCTGTTGGTTCCAACGGATTGAACCATTTCATCGAACAACAGCGAGGGTTCATACAATGAAACGAAGGAGGGGGACAAGTGAATGGCAGAAAGGACAATGAAAGGTTTTCGTTCTATTCGAGATTTCATAGGTTTCAGCTCGATTCGAAAAAGCATAAACCTGCGCTCCAAGCTGCTCGTGCTTTTTCTGACATTGACGCTCTTGCCGCTTAGCTTGCAGGGGATGATGAGCTACGCCCATTTTTCGCAGACACTGGATCGCAAGACGGAGCAGTTCACCATTGATATGGTGCGGCAGATCAACACGAATCTGAACCGGATGCTCAAGGATTTTGAGCGGTTGTCGCTCTTGCCGCTCTATGACCAGACCGTTCTTGGCATCCTGCGGAAATACGATGGTTCGATGGGTTCAGGGACGTGGGCCAAGTCGGATGATTATCAGAAAATGAAGCTGTATACGTCAGCTCAAGCCTATGATCGGCCAGAGATTCGAGGCATTCATCTGATCAGCAATAGCGGCATCCTGTTCTCCAATCTGGACTCCCTTGCGGTCAAACCCGTCTGGGACGGCAGCCAAGAGAAATGGTTTGCCGAATTGAGAGGCACCGAAGGCGTATGGCACTTGCTTCCTCCGCATATTCCCGGCTACTACGTAAGAGGTCAGGAAGCGGAATACATCAGCGTGGGCAGAGAGCTTCGTGATCCGGGAACGCTCCAGAGGCTGGGGTACATTTTGATCGATATCCGGCTGGAGGCCTTTGGACAGCTGTTATCCAACCTGAATTTTGAGCAAAAGGCAAGCTTGATGATCGTGGACAGCCAGCAACGTCTTATTTATGAAAAAACGTCAACAGATGGGTTATCTGCTTATGCTCCTTTGTTATCTCATGGAAAGCTTCAGGATTATGCAGACAATCAGAAGATAGAGCTGGAGGGAAGATCTTATCTCCATGTAAAGCATCATTCAGGATATTCGGGGTTGTCCGTGATCAGCCTGACGCCGATTACGGTCATTCAAAAGGAGTCGGGGGAGATGCTGACCTTTACGATGGGACTTGCTCTTCTCTGTATGGCGGCTGTAGCGATCCTAGCCGTACTCGTATCGTATAGGGTCACACGTCCGCTTATTCGTCTGAAACATCATATGATTCGGGTAGAGCAGGGGGATTTCAGCCAGCGGGTTACCCAATACAGTAGTGATGAGCTGGGGCAGATCAGCAGAGGATTTAACCGCATGATGGAGGAGATCCATCGTCTGTTCCATGAGGTGTATATGCTCGAAATTCAGGAACGGGAAGCAGAATTGTCGGCGCTGCAGAGCCAGATGAACCCTCATTTTATATACAACACACTGGAGTCGATCAACATGATGGCTGTCCGCCAGAGGCATGCTGAAGTATCTGCCATGGTGACAGCGCTGGGCAGGCTGCTGCGATACACCATTGATAAGGCAGATCGCATGGTGACGCTGCGGGAAGAGCTGGCGTTTGTCGATTCTTATGTACGAATTCAGCAAGTTCGTTACAACGGTGAACTGGAGATCATCTATGACATGGAGGAAGAGGTTAACGACTGTCTTGTTCCCAAGCTGATCCTGCAACCGCTGGTGGAAAATGCAATCTGCCATGGGATCGAAGGACGGCTAGCAGGCGGCAGCACGGGTGGTAATAATGGCGGCATGATCTGGGTATCTGCCGTTTTATTCGATCAGGAACTGCTCATCAGTGTTCGGGACAACGGCAAAGGGATGGAACAGGAGGAGCTGGATCGGTTAAATGCTTCTGTCTCTGGGCAGACCGTTTCTGGACAAAACGTGTACTCACCCGCTAATCCCATTCTACATCGTCATGCCGGGGAGAGTCTGGGGTTGCACAATATCGCTCAAAGGCTGCATCTGGTGTATGGAAAAGACAGCGGACTAAGTGTTGATGGCAGCCCCGGACAAGGGCTGGTTGTGACTTTATCCATTCACCTTCAACGGAAAGGGGATTGATACGCATGTATAAAGTACTGCTTGTGGAGGATGAAACGGTGATTCGTCAGGGGTTACGAGAGTTGATTGTACAGGCATCCCCTCATTTTCAGGTGGTGGGGGAAGCGGCAAGCGGAGCCGAGGCACTGGAGGTACTGCGCTGTGAAGTGCCGGATGTATTAATCACGGATATCCGTATGCGCGAGATGGATGGATTGACGCTGGTTTCATTAGCGAGAGAGATGTACCCTGATCTGCTGATGCTTGTCATCAGCGGGTACGGGGAGTTCGAATATGCACGCAGGGCGATGGAACACGGGGTATTAAGTTATCTTTTGAAGCCAATCGAACGTCATGAACTGGTGAAATGTCTGCAAAAAATACAATCGCTGCTGGACCGTAGGTATGGTCTCTCCACACTTCCCATCCCCGAAACCTCTGGCGCAGCCAACCCGGAACACGGGGAACCACGGAGAATTATTCGCAGCGTGAAAGAGCATATCCACCAGCATCCCGACGGTGATCTACGGCTCCAGACGGTGGCTTCGCTGGTCAATCTGAACCCGACGTATCTGAGCCAATTATTCAAAACCGAGACGGGCATCAACTATTCCGAATATATCGCGGAGGCACGAATGGAGCGGGCCAAATGGCTGCTAGTCAACACGGGACTCAAAATCTATGACGTTGCCCGGTTATCCGGGTATCAGAGTCCGAAACATTTTATGTTGGTTTTTAAACAGCAGATGGGATGTACCGCAGGGGAGTACCGTGATGGTTATGGTGTACAGCGTGGGGAGTAGTGAGGAACAGAGAGTAAAGGTAAGAGATTAGCACTAGCACAATGCCTCTTGGGTTAGAGAGTTTGAAGAGGAAAGCATAGAGAGCATTTAGGCGAGTGCTGTATGAGGGCAGAGCTAGGTGTCAGGAGAAAATCTCTTAAAATTCCGTACCATTTCTGCAACTGACGTGATTTAGGAGCAAGCAGCGCTTTCGATATACTGAGGTGGCACAGGAATACCATAACGTCCATAAGGGGGATTTCGATGAAAAAGGCAGGACTGATGCTGATTCTCGCGCTTATGATCACAGCTTTAATTGGATGCACAAGCACCAATACGGGCGGGGGTTCGAACGCCTCTGGCGGAGAGAAAGACAAGGTAGAACTGAAATTCATGATGTGGGGCAACCAGGCACACATTGATGTGTACAACAAGCTGATCGATGGCTTTACAAAAGAAAACCCGGGCATCAAGGTAACGATGGAATCGGTCCCGTTTGCCGATTATCAGCAGAAAATATCGGTGCTTGCCGCTGGTGGTTCGCTCCCGGATCTGGCCTGGGTATCGGAACGCATGATACCGCAGTTCAAGTCCAATCACATCCTGGCCGACGTGTCGGCGTTCAAGGATGATGCACAATTCAAGCTGGACGATTACATTCCCAGCACGCTGGATCTCTTCCGTGAGGGAGATCAACTGTTAGGCTTGCCGTTTTCCACACCGCCTGTGGTGATGTTTTATAATCAGACGCTGTTTGACAAGGCCGGGCTGACCGATCCGAATACGCTGGCTGCCAAAGGCGAGTGGACGTGGGAGCAGTTCGAGGCTTCTGCCAAAGCGATAACCAGCAAGGATGCGGCGAATCGCATCTATGGGGCTAACTTTTTTCGGGACTGGAAGACCTGGGCCGTGCTTTCTTCATACTCCTGGTCTAACGGAAGCGGGCCGTTCAACGAAAATATGACAGCGTTTACCTGGAATGATGAGTACGGTGTACAGACCTTTGCCATGCTGGAGCGCATGATGTTTACCGACGAATCCCACCCGAAAGCGGGCGAGCAGGTGAGCTTTGATGCAGGTAATGTGGGCATGTTCTTCGATAACTACAGCTATGTGTCCAAAGCAAGGGAGATCAAGGATTTTGAGTGGAGTATTGCACCTATGCCGTCCGGCTCACAGGGTAGCGTACCGATGCTGGGGCAAGCGGGCTATGCCATGTTCAAGGATAGCAAGCACCCGGAGGAGACGAAGAAATTGCTGAAGTATTTTGCCAGTGAACAGGGAACTCAGGCAACCGCGACGTACTTTGTGCCTGCGCGTACTTCGGTGCTGAACTCCGACGCTTTCATCCAGCAGCCGAACAACCCGAGCAAAGAGCATATCGTGCAGGCGGTCATTGATGAAATGCCGAAAGCCCGTCTGATTCCGGGACATATCCGCTGGCAGGATATTGATAACGCGGTACTGCAAGGTTTTGACCGATTATTCGCCCGTACAGCCTCGCCAGAGGATAATTTGAAACAAATGCAGACGGAAGTGCAGCGCATATTGCAGCCCTAAGAAAGGCGGAGAGTGAAGGAGAGCGGGAGATGAAGCGTAAATGAGAATAGAGCGTAGGGAGGGCAGGAAAATGACGGAAAGAAAGATGACGGAAAAAAGTGAATGGGGCGTATGAAGCGTGAGAGAAGTGAGAGAAGTGAGGGGATGAACCAGGTGGAAGACATGAGGAAGGGTCAGCAGACGGAGCAGATGCAGCAGCGGTCGCAGAGGACGGAACAGACCAAGGGGTCACAACAGATGCAGCTTTCTCAGAGTTGGCAGAACCCGCAGCACTCCCAGAACCCGCAACATTCACATCAAGTCGGTCAACTTCGGGCTAAGCAGCATGTGCAAAAGACAGGTCAACTGCAAGCCATGCTGGAGCAAAAACCGCTGTCGCTCATCGTCAGTCTGCCCGGGAATGATCTCGCACTGGCTCGGGCGGCATGGGAAGAAGGGGCGGATGCTCTGAAGGTGCACTTTAATGTGGGCCATCGCGCAAGCGGCAACCATTTTGGTCCGCTGGATGAATACACCGAGGCATTTCGGGCGATCCGCTCGGAGTTCGCTGGTCCGTTCGGCGTTGTGCCATCCGGGAGTATCGAAGGGACACGGAGAGAAGATGTAGAGCGCCTGGCGGATCTAGGCTTTGATTTCTACTCGATCTATGCGCATCATCTGCCTTCTTTTATGTTGCAAGACCATGGGCTGGAATCTACGTTTGCGATTAACAACGAGTATGATGCGTCTCTAGTGGCATCTGCTACACATTTCGGTTTTACTGCATTGGAGGCTTCGATTGTACCCGGCAAAGAATACGGCACCCCGCTCAGCTTTGCGGACGTGCTTCGTTATCGGCAGCTGGTCTTGCAGGCCGGAGTACCGGTAATGGTTCCTTCCCAGCGTAAATTGGTACCGGAGGATGTTCCCGTGCTTCACCATAGCGGCATCAAGGCCATTATGCTGGGGGCCATCGTTACAGGCAAAACGGAGGATGAGCTACGTAGAGCGGTGAGTAGCTTCCGCAATGCAATAGATCGTCTGGGACAAAAGGAGCCTTCGGGCTCGGAACAATCTGCACCAGAATCGTGTGTTGATGGACATTCTGACCCTGCCAATCCTGCCACTCCTTCCGTTCTCACGAAACTTTCGGATGGTTCGGATTCAGGGAGGGATGGCTCGTGAGCCGATCCAACAAGCGGAGACGCGGAGGGCCGCTTGCCAGGGAAGCGCAGATTGCTGGCTGGTTGTTTATTTCACCGATGGTGCTGGGCTTTACTTTGTTGCTTTTGTTCCCGATGGGTCTTGCATTTTATATGAGCCTGACGGATTGGCCGCTGCTCGGGGATCACCATTTTATCGGACTGGACAATTACCGGGATATTATGACGGACGCCATGTTCTGGGAAGTGCTTGGCAATACGGTTTACTTCACGGCAGGTCTGGTGCCGCTGAATATCGTACTCGCTTTGCTGCTCGCCCTGCTCCTATCCAAAAGCATTCGAGGGATCGGCCTGTTCAGAACGGCCATTTTCGTCCCGGTGATGACGTCATTAATTGTCTGGGCCATCGTGTGGAAGCTGATGTATGCAACAGAGTCGGGGCTGATCAATCAGCTATTGCTGATGATGGGGATTAAGGGCCCTGCTTGGCTATATGATCCGAACCTGGCCATGCCTGCCGTCATTGTGACGAGTGTGCTGAAAAATGTCGGTCTGAACATGGTGCTGTTCATTGCAGCACTTCAGCAGGTCCCGCGTTCCTTGTATGAAGCGGCGACACTGGATGGCGCGGGTAGAAGGGCTTCTTTTTTCAATGTCACCCTGCCTATGATCACGCCAACCGTATTTCTGACCGTCGTGATGACCGTCATTGGGTCGCTCAAAGTATTTGGACAGATCTATGTCATGACCCAAGGCGGGCCGAGCAACAGCACGAAAGTTCTGGTCTATTACATCTGGGAAAAAGCGTTCAAGCTGTTTCAGTTCGGCTATGCTTCGTCCCTTGCGTATGTGCTGTTCCTGATTGTGCTGATTCTGACGCTGCTGCAATGGCAGCTTCGAAAGAGGTGGGTGTTTGGTGAAGGCGATGCCTAGTTTGTCAGGCCGAAGGTTCGGGGCTGCGGTTGGCACCTATTTGATACTGACGGCAGTTTCGCTGATCATGATTGTTCCGTTGATCTGGATGGTCTCGACATCCCTCAAGGAACCGCAGAGCATATTTACCTATCCACCGCAGTGGATACCGGACAGCTTGCAATTTCAGAATTATATCGATGTGTTTCGATTGATTCCGTTTCACCGTTTTTACGGGAATAGTGTGTATATCTCTGCGTTGGTGGTGCTTGGCACGGTGTTTTTCGCTTCGCTTGCGGGGTATGCCTTTGCCAAGATTCCGTTTAAGGGACGGAATGTGGTCTTTCTCATTTTGCTGAGCGCGATGATGATTCCGCATGAAGTCACAGCGATTCCGATGTTTCTGTTTATGCGGCAGCTGGGGTGGATTGATACGCATCTTCCGCTGATTTTACTGCCGATCTTTGGCGCGGGCGGCGTGTTTGGCATCTTTGTGATGCGGCAGTTCTTCATTACGGTGCCCACCGAGCTGGAGGAAGCGGCCATGATTGATGGCTGTAGCCGATTTCGGATTTATTGGCAGATTATGCTTCCCCTTGCCAAGCCGGGTATGGCGACGCTGACGATTTTTACATTTGTGACGAGCTGGAATGAGTTCTTCGATCCGTTGATTTTTATCAATTCGAGAGAGCTAATGACGCTGCCGCTGGGGTTGTCCCTGTTCACGGATGAGGTGGGCACAGCCTGGCAGTATTTGATGAGTGCAACCGTGATGGCGACGGTGCCGCTATTGATCGTCTTTTTCCTGGCGCAGCGGCGTTTCATTGAGGGAGTGGCGATGACGGGATTGAAGGAGTAGTCGGGATGGAGAAGCGGGGGATGCAATGAATATGAGGGGCGAGAACATTTGTAACGGTTTGGGAAAAGTGTCGTGGTGGAGTGAGGAGACCGTGGAGCTGCTGGGAGGGAAAGGGAAAGTGTAGAAGAACTGAAAGTTAATAGAGAAGGGATGGTGAGAACAGCGAAAACAGTGAGAACGGGGAGAAGCGCGAGAGGATAGGCGAAAGCAGACAGACAGAGGCACGATGCATCAGGCATCAGGCGATTGGAAGGGCAGCATATCGTCTGGAAGGGAGATGGCACATTTGAATGAAGTGGCGAATGTCAAAAGGGAAACGGCGGATGTTGTCGTTGTCGGAGGCGGCCCCGCGGGAATAGCGGCGGCGATTGCAGCAGGGAGGCAGGGTGTTCGCGTGGTGCTAGTGGAACGCTACGGATTTGTTGGCGGGATGTCAACGGCTGCTATGGTCTACCCGTGGATGACGTTTCATACCGAGCAGGGTGAGCAGGTCATTCGGGGGATTGCGCAGGAGATTGTGGATCGCTTGCAGGCAAGAGGCGGTTCCCCCGGGCATCTGCGTGATACGGTTGGTTTTGTGCATAGCGTGACACCGTACGATCCGGCTGTGTATCAGGTAGTTGCGGCAGAAATGTTGAAAGAAGCGGGTGTTCGGCTGTTGCTGCACAGCTTCGTAGATGGTGTTACTGCGTTGGATGACCGAGTAGAGGCGGTGCGAGTGACGAACAAATCCGGTCAGTTGGAGATTCAGGCGAACGTATTTGTCGATGCGAGCGGTGATGCGGATGTGGCTTATCTGACTGGAGCCGCTATAGCGAAGGGACGGGAGGGAGACAGCCGATCTCAGCCCATGACGATGAAATTCCGTATGCGCGGCGTGGATCTCGGGCGTGTGAAGCAGTATATGCAAGAGCATCCAGAGGATTTTTATGAGAAAACACCTTTTGCCGAACTGGACACGATTCCGTTAACGGGCGTGAGCGGCTTCTATTCACATTGGAAGAAAGCGGCGGTACCGATTCAACGCGATCAGGTATTATTTTTCACCGGACCGGCGGCTGATGAAGTGTTGATTAACTGTACTCGGGTGCAGGGGCTTGATGCCACCAATGCTATGGATTTAACCGAAGCTGAACAGGAAGGACGGAAGCAGGTGCTTATGATTGCCGAATTTCTGAGGAATGATGTGCCTGGTTTCGAACGGGCTTCAATCTCGGCTGTAGCCCCACAGATTGGCATTCGTGAATCCAGACGTATTGTTGGGCGCTATGCACTGACTCAGGAAGATGTAGTTGTAGGGCGGAAGTTCGAAGATGTAGTCGCTAGAAGTGGCTATCCTATCGATATTCATGATCCCTCCGGGCAGGGCGTGACTGCAGCCTTTATTGAAGGAGATGGTGCGTATGATATTCCCTATGGTTCGCTGCTCTCGCAAAATATCAGCAACTTGCTGGCTGCCGGACGCTGTATCTCCACGACACATGAGGCTCACGCCACAACCAGACTGACCCCAAGCTGTATGGCAACGGGAGAAGCTGCGGGAACAGCTGCGGCTATGGCGGTGAAACTGAAACTTGCGCTTGCGAATCTTCCTGTATCACTGTTGCAAGCAGAGTTGCGCCAAAATGGTGCGGCAATTTGAGGGGAAAGGTTGGGATAAGAATGGGACGGGGTGGAGAAGTTGCGAGAACGTCTTAAGTTCGTTGGAAGGGAAGGCGGATTGGTAAGTAACACGGCTTAGAATGTGTGGGACTGCGAACCTTTGAAGCTAATCTATTCTCCCAGAACATTAGTGAAGGCGAAATAACTCGGTAAAGGGAACGAAGTTAGGGTAACCGCACAGTGGTGAAATTCTAACGATCACCAGAAGACTTATTTGGGCAAAAAAAGTAGACAAAAAAATTCTAACGATCCGAAGTGACGCTATTTTGCCAAGATTGCTCGGAATGGGGTGGAAAATGGCCAGAATCAGCAAAATAAGCTTCCTACGGATCGTTAGAATTGAAAATGCCTCAAAAATGGCTAAATAAGCTCATCTGAGATCGTTAGAATTCAAAAGCTCCAATTCCACGAAAAATGTGGAACGGGAGCTTTTGAACGTTGAACCGTTACTTTGTTTAGCTCGTATTTTGGCAGTTCCACTTCGAGTATTGAAGCTGGACAGTTGAATCGCGAGCAATCGTAGCGGTTGCCTCAAACCGTTCAACATGGAGCACTAGAGCAGCATGGCTCCGAACCGTTGCCACAAGCAATGGAAACAAAACAACTGAAACAAAACAACTGAAACAAAACAACGCTTTACCTCCCTAGTTCATTCGTGCCTCAAGTCTTCTGGCAACGATCGAGAGGGAGTAGTTGATGATGAAATAGAGTACAGCAGCGAGCAACAACGCCGGGATGATGTAATCGAAGCTTTGACCTCCAAGGATCTGCACATTGCGCATCAGCTCCGGCAGGGAGATGATGATGGCCAGTGACGTATCCTTCAATAGAGAAATAAATTGGCTGACCATGGGCGGAGACATGCGGCGCAGTGCTTGTGGCATAATGATACCGCTGAGCGTCTGCATGTAACTTAGGCCAGAGGAGCGGGCAGCTTCCACCTGACCACGTTCTACAGATTTAAGGCCGCTTCGCACGATTTCTGCGATCATGGCGCCTTCGAACAGACTCAGTCCTACAACCGTGGACCAGAAGGGTGGCATTTTAATACCAAGCTGTGGTAGCACGATATGGATAAAAAAGATGATAAGCAGCAGCGGCAGGTTACGAATGGTATCTACGATAACCGCCACAATCTGGGATAGGACGGGGATTCGTGTAAATCGTATCGTACCGAGCAGTGTGCCCAGCACAAAGCTGAACACAATGGATAAGCCTGCAACTTGAAGGGTCACCCAAAATCCTTGCAACAGGAAACGAAGGTTAGGCCATTCATAGGCCCCGCTAAAGTCCATACGTTCGAAGCCTCCTTCGGTGAGCGATATATGTTCAATGATTCACCACATGTGACTGGATTAGAAATGCCCTACATCGTAACCTGCCCGGCAGGTTTGTTTTTCTTCGGTTTACCTTTAGGTTTGCGCGCTTCTGCATCACTCTGTCCAAATCTGCGTTCCATATAATGCACCAGAAAGCTGAGCGGTAAGGTCAGTATCAGATAGAACAGAGCAACGATGGTGTAGACGCTTAGTGGCTGGAACGTATCGGAGTTCACAATGTCGGCAAAATACATCAAGTCCATGCCAGCCACAACCGCCAGGATGGATGAGTTTTTGACCAGATTAATAAATTGATTGCCAATGGAAGGCAGTACAATTTTGATGGCCTGCGGCAGGATGACCAGATTCATGGCCTGTACATAAGACAGTCCCGATGAACGTGCGGCCTCCAGTTGACCTCGAGGTACAGTTTGGATGCCTGCCCGAATCGCTTCTGCGATGAAAACGGCTGTGTATATGGTTAGTCCCAGTGTGCCCGCGACAAATCCATCCAGAGAAATACCCAGGGAAGGCAGTCCGAGATAGAAAAAAAACACAACCAGCAACAACGGAATGTTGCGGATAAATTCAACAAAGGCCGTACCAAACCAGTTCAACGGTTTGACCGGTGAGATTCGAAAGATCGCCAGAATGGCCCCGAGTACAAAGCTGCCAATCAGAGCCATCACGCTCACTTGAATTGTATTCAGAAATCCTTCCATAAAGCGGTCGGAGTGTCTGAACAGTACGCTGAAATCCAATGTGCCCATAACAAGAGCCCCCGTTCTCCAGGTGTGAAAATAAAACAACAGCGCATCTGCTGCATACGTATTTCTCGTATACGGCAGATGCTTGCAGTGTATATTGAATGTTTAGCTGATGGTAGATTTGCTCATCATCAGGTACTTGGACTATTCAGGCTTGCTACCTAGCCACTTTTCATGCAACGTGTCATACTCCCCGCTGTCCTTCAGGGCTTTCAGCATCTTGTTCACTTCTTCTACAAAAGCCGTATCGCCCTTGCGAATCGCCATGCCGTATGGCTCACTAGTGAAGTTGCCGCCAACCAGCTTGTAGTTGTTGTCCGTCTGCTGCATGCCGATGAGGATGATATTATCGGTTGTCAACGCCTCGCCTTTGCCTGCTTTCAGCGCTGTAAACGCATCCTGATAATTATCAAACTCCAGCACGTCGGCTTTCGGTGCCTTCTCGCGGATATTCTGTGCAGACGTAGAGCCTTTCACGGCAAGCACCTTCACACCATCCAGGCTCTCCAGACCAGCGATGGCACTGTCGTTTTTCACCAGAAGGGATTGGCCTGCCTCGAAGTACACATCACTGAAATCCACTTGCTCTTTCCGCTCATCCGTGATGGTCATCGTCGCAATGATGATGTCGATATCTCCGTTTTGCAGCATCGGTATCCGTGTTTTGGACGTTACTTCTTTCAGTTCGACCTTCGTTTCATCTCCCAGAATCTGCTTGGCGAGTGCCTTGGCAATATCGATATCAAAGCCTTCCACATCTCCGCTTGCCGGGTCTTTGAGTCCAAATAACTTCGTGTCATATTTCACGCCAGCAATCAGCTTGCCGCGTTCCTTAATCCGTTCAATCGTACCTTGCGCCTCCGCATCGCCCCCACCGCTTGTGGAAGGTGTGTTTGTACCAGTGGAGTTACAGCCAGATAATACGAGTGATAACATAAGCACCAACATTAACGTTAAAGACGGGAACTTCATATTATTGTTCATCAATTTAAGACCCCTTTCAAAATGTGGAGTGAGCATAAAGGATTGGATTAACGTCTGGGTGAAAGTACGAAGAGGTTAATGATGGATCAGGCGGCTAAGGAACTGTTGTGCTCTTTCTTCTCGGGGATTGTCAAAAAAATCTACTGCGGGTGCCTCTTCGACGATCCGGCCCTCGTCCATGAAAATGACCCGGTCTGCCACCTCACGGGCAAATCCCATCTCGTGGGTAACGACGACCATGGTCATGCCGTTGTGGGCAAGGGAGCGCATCACATCCAGAACCTCCCCGATCATCTCAGGATCAAGGGCGGACGTGGGTTCGTCAAAAAGCATAATCTTCGGTTCCATGGCGAGTCCTCTCGCAATGGCTACACGCTGTTGTTGTCCACCGGACAATTGGGATGGGTAACTGTCTGCTTTATCGGCAATGCCGACCCGCTCCAGGTATTTCATAGCGGTTGCTACGGCTTGGGCTTTGGGTTGCTTACGTACCTTGACGGGTGCAAGAGTGATGTTGTCGATGACTTTTTTGTGGGGATACAGATTGAAATGTTGAAAAACCATGCCGATGTCGCGGCGGAAGAGGTTGATGTCCACCTTTTTCTGATGCAGAGGAATGCCGCTGACAACGAGCTCACCTTCACTGATGGTCTCCAGACGGTTAATACAACGGAGCAACGTACTTTTGCCAGAGCCTGAAGGCCCAACGATAACGACGACTTCTCCTTCTTCAATACGAAGATGAATATCCTTGAGGACATGGAAATGACCGAAATGCTTTTGCACACGTTTAAATTCAATCAAGAACACACACCCTTTCTGCAATGGAGAGTGAAAATGGGATAAAAAGTAATTATTGCAAAGTGGTTATTTAATCATACATAGACATCCTGCTGATAGCAATTGGTCTGTAATAAAACGTGACATAAGTAATGGGTTTTATAGGGCTATAGCCCAAATTTACGTTATATATATGTTATATAGTTGGTTTTCTTGTGACGAATGCTGACAGAAAAATGAATCAATACTCCTAGTTTATTTACAATGACTGGAATTGATGTATGCTGTAAACTAAAAATAGTGTCTTGTTTTTATAGACGGGCTAACAAATATAAATAACAAATAACATCAAGTTCACTCTGTACATGGCAAAAAAGCTTAACCCGTCACTACTGTGCCGTTGATATGATGAAACGAGAGAATCGAGTAGAGAGGATGATTTCATACCATGAATATATATCGCTCCCCATTATCTGCAGGGTCAGGCAGTGCAACTGAACTTCAAGCATACGAAGTGGATCTGCCCGAGATTCCTAAAAATGATTTTCATATTACCGAGTATGGTGCCGTTGGAGACGGTATCACAGATAATACAGAGGCCTTTCGGTTAGTTATTGCGGCATGTGCAGACACAGGTGGAGGCAGGATTATCATTCCTGCCGGCGTGTGGCTCACTGGACCGATCGTGCTACGTAGCCGAATCGAACTGCATGTGCAAGCCGGTGCACTGGTAACCTTCAGTCAGGATTTCAATAAGTATCCTCTTATTGCATCAAGCTTCGAGGGTTGGCAGGTTGTACGTTGTCAATCTCCAATTGATGCAGACGGGCTCGAAGATATTGCGATTACGGGTGAAGGCATCTGGGATGGCGGCGGTGAAGCCTGGCGTCCGGTGAAACGTTCCAAAATGACGGCTGGCCAGTGGAAGCGACTGCTTGCCTCTGGTGGTGTTGTGGAAACGTCAGAAACGACGGATGAACAGATCTGGTGGCCTTCCCAATCTGCGATGGATGGCGGTGCCATTGCCGAGAAGCTCTACCTGGAAAAAGTACGTGATCTTGCCGCGCATCAAGAAATCCGGGATTTCTTGCGGCCGAACATGGTTAGCTTGCGCCAATGCAAACGGGTTCTGCTGGAAGGGCCTACTTTCCAGAACTCACCGGCCTGGAACCTGCATCCCTGGGCATGTGAGCATGTGACGATTCGTAAAGTGAATGTGCGAAACCCGTGGTTCTCCCAGAATGGAGACGGGCTGGATATTGAATCATGTCGTCATGTTCTGGTAGAGCAGAGTATATTTGATGTTGGTGACGATGCAATCTGTATGAAATCAGGAAAAGATGCCGAGGGGCGTGAACTCGGGCTACCATCGGAGTACGTTACGATTCGGGATTGCACGGTGTATCATGGTCATGGCGGCTTTGTGATCGGCAGTGAAATGTCCGGCGGTGTAAGGCATGTCCGGGTAACGGATTGTACGTTTATCGGCACGGATATTGGTCTGCGTTTCAAGAGCGCACGCGGACGCGGGGGGATCGTTGAGGATATTCAGATTGAGCGCATTTATATGAAGGATATCATTATGGAAGCTATTTCGTTTTCCTTTTTCTATGCCAATATGGAGGGGTCTGCCCGCGGTGGGGACCTTGCAAAAGAGGTCAGCGAAGAAACGCCGGTGTTCCGCGATATTCGCATCTCGGATGTGGTCTGCGCGGGAGCCGATACGGCATTATTTGTTAGCGGTCTACCGGAGATGCCTCTGGACAGCGTAAGTATCGAACGTTACAGCGTGGAAGCTCGTACTGGCATTCAGTGTGCTCAGGCAAAACATTTACAGATTACAGGGCTTCAGGCACAGATCACCGAAGGTCCGCTGATTCATCTTCATAACTGCAAAGGCGCTACACTGGAGGACATTAAAGGTGTGGGTGCGGATGGGAAGCTATTGAAAGTCACTGGACTTGAATCTGCGGGGATCGTATGTCGGGAAACGGATGCAGATACGGAAGGACGACAGATATCGGTAAGTCCGGAAGTCCGAAATGGAGTTATCATTCGTAGATAAACGGTGTGATTTTTTCGTGCCTATTAGAAGTGTAATAGGGCAGCCATGTATGCAGTCCAGTCATCGCCTGAACTTCTCCTGAGATGGAGAAGAGCACATGCTGGAGCTGGAACACGGCTGCCCAATTGATTTTGTATAGGAAGAATAGGTCAGGACAACATGTCACATTCATCGATGCTCTTTGCGATAACGCAGCGGCGTTGTGCCTGTGATCTGTTTAAAGGTTTTGTTAAAATGAGCAGTATGCTCAAATCCGACCTTCTCTGCGATAAATTGAACCCGCTCTTGTGTTGAAAGTAATCTTCGCTGTGCCTCTCGAACTCGAACGATACGCAAATATTCGCTGAAGCGAAATCCGGTAAGCCTGCTGAACATTCGGCTGAGATAAGAAGGGCTGATATAAAAACGGGCTGCAGCATCTTCCAAAGTGAGCGGTTCGGTGTAGTGTTTATTGACATAGGTTACAATCTCGCTAATCTTGTCCTGCATCGGATGTAGCGAGCCTGGATTGGATTCACGGATAACCTCCTGTGCCCGATGGACAAGAATCAGAAGTTGAGCCAGCAGACTACGTACGGCGATCTCATAATGAGGGCGTCGTTCTTTGCATTCCTGAAGCATCTGCCACAGGATGCGCTCGATCTCTGGTTGATCTGACTCGGGAAGACGGAGGAGGCTGGAGCATTTGAATGGCAGCAGGCCACATATGCCTAGCTCCATGCCCGTGGCAAAAGCAGGCGAAAAACCAATGAGAATCCGTTCGAAGCCAGGTTTGTTGCCTTTGGAGGTGGTGTGTACATCATGCGGGTTGATGAGAACCAAGTCACCTTTTCGCGCAGGCAAAATCTGTCCATTCATGGAGTATACCCGTTCACCTTCGAGCAGGTAATATAATTCGTAAAAGGGATGAGCATGAGGTTGCGGCATCGCACTCCCGTCATGTCTTCGCATATATTCTATGGTAAAGGCATAATCACCAATCCGATACTTGGGTCCGATTCGATCCTCAATGAGACTCATTAGGCAACTCCTCTCCACTTCAGCTTGGCGTTGATACTCATATCATAACGGAAAGTAGATAATTTTGTAAACGCTATCATATAGAGTGAGATTGCTTTTTGTGAAGATAGATATCATTCATCAGGGACGGGAGGGATATTGTGGAGAAGGTGGACGAATGGAAGAATGCCCGTTATAAAGGTGACAAAACGGACATGTTGTTTTAGAGTAAGGAGAGCGAGGTCATGCTCCAGTTTGGGAGTATCCCCGAAAATGAATTGGAAGGAAGGAAACAAGTTATGACAGCACATGAATTATCACCGCTCGTAGCTGCGCTGGATATGCAGCCTCACGTTGAAGGTGGTTGGTATAAGGAAGTTTGGAAAGCATCTTATCAAATCCCGCAATCCGTATTACCGGACGCTTACTCTGGTCCGCGCTTCTCGGCAAGTTCAACGTATTTCTTGCTTCATGCTCATGAAATCTCCGAGTGGCACACGGTGCTTTCGGATGAGCTGTGGTTATGGCACAGCGGCAGTCCAATTGAATTGAAATTGGGTGGCAACGGCGAAAACCCGGAGAATGAGGAAGTGCTGATTCTCGGCATGGATATCGAGGCAGGACAATCTCCGCAGGTACTTGTGCCTGCAGGTGTATGGCAGACGGCACGACCATTGGGCGATGAGCCGGTTCTGGTCACTTGCGTCGTAGCGCCAGGTTTTCACTTTGATGACTTCAAGCTGGTATCCAAAGGATAAGCTTATATTTAAAACTTTAAATTTAAAAAACCGATTCAGACATGCTTCAGCATCTGAATCGGTTTTTTTTGAGTGCTCTTCTTTCTTGCTCTTACATTTCTCATATCACCCTTGATGTTCATTGTGAATGCTTTGCATGTCCGATGGCGAATACTGCTCACTTCGGATTTTCATTACTCATCCAGCTGTCTACATAAAACTCTCCATTATACTCCGGTAGCTTAGCGAGTTCCTTAAGCTTGAGTTCAGCTTCTTCCGCGGTAGAATACTCACCGATAACAGCCGTGAACTCATCCGTAGACGTTTTAAGGAAGGAGATATCCTCATCCGGATAAGATTCTTTTAATATACCCATGGACTCTCCAAAAGGCATTGATTCTGTACGGAGTGAGAACACCTTTCGAGGTGTGACTGGTTTGCCGTCAGAAGTCAGCTTCACTTCCAAATATCCAGGGTTCTTGAATTCCGTGACGGAATACTGTACGCCTTCTTTTAAAACAACAACGAATCCGACGGAGGAGTCGTCTAGAATCATGGAACCATAGACATCTTTTACTAAAGGTTGAGTCATGAAGTCGTTTTTTACTTTCTCCATATCCATGTAACGTGCACCGCTGAATGTAAAGAGGATACGATTGGGTGCTGACTTGTGTACTACATTATAATAAGGTGCGTCATTCGTCTGATCCTGGTCATCGGTACTAAAATGAATTTTAAGCGTATTTTGCGTTGCGTCCGAACCCACGGTTACTCCATCGGTAATCTTACCGCCATCGCCGAATTGTAATACTTGAACAATCGTTCCGACCACAGGTATTTTGACCATAGCATTTGCAACTGTAGGAATGTTGACGATGAACAGAAAAGCTGCACATGCTGCCAGAGCAGAAGCATAGCGGATGATACGAGATGATTTTTTGCGAGCAGCCGCTTTTCGCTGGGCTTGACGAATAACCTCTGTAAGTTGAGCCGGGATTTCAATGTTTTCATAACGTTCTTTACTTGTCATAGATCTCCAACCTCTCCTTCAACTAAATCCAATTTTAATTTATTGATGATCCGATAAAATTTTGACTTGACGGTATTCTCAGAGAGGGAGAGCACTTCAGCGATTTCTCGAAAACGCATATTATCGAAAAACTTCAATATGATATAGGCTCTATCTTCAGGCACGAGGCGATCGAGCGCATCGTACAGATCCATCTTTTCTTCTATGGAGGCTCCTCGCTCTGGAGCTGCGAACTCTTGCACATGATCCTCCATATAAGTTACGCGCTGGCTGCGACGAATATGGTCGATCGATGTATTGATTACAATCCGTGACATCCAGGAATCAAAATAGGTCATGGAATCCATTTTGCCATAAGCAATATAACCTTTGTATGTGGCTTCGGATACGATGTCCAATGCTTCTTGTTCATTTTTCACATAGCAGTATGCCAGTCTGTATAATTTGTTTTGGATCGTTGTTATTTTTTCGCTGAACTGTTCTTCCTTTGTTTTTCTGCTGTTCAGTCTAATCAATCTTGTTCCCCCCTGATAAACCTAAATAATATTCAAGTCCTCGTGTATTCCAGGCCCGGATTGGTGTAGAGTGCTTGAGTTGTTTGATACCCGTTAGACTGATAAGGAGGCAAAATAGTTTTAAGGCTTGCAAAAAAAATATGTAATCTCTATTACAAAGGGGCCATACCTTCATTTTTCACAACGAAGTCTGTGACTATAACCTACACAGAACCATATCAAAACACCCGCTCTTCCAGAAACGAAGGCGGGTGTAGTTCAATTCAATATGTCAGAAATTAAAATTGTCCGGATCGGAACCGAAACGCTTATGCTCATTCAGACCGTTAATCTGTTCAATCTCTTCAGCTGTTAACTCGAAATCATATAGCTCGGTATTGGCGTGAATGCGCTCAGGTGTTACCGATTTCGGGATGGTCACGATTCCGTTTTGCAGATCCCAGCGCAATATGACTTGTGCCGGAGACTTGCCGTATTTGGCAGCGATATCCTGGAGCAAAGGATGCTCCATCAGATTACCTTGTCCAAGTGGAGACCAGGCTTCAATCTGAATCTCATGTGTACTGCAGTAGTCGCGTAGTTCCTTCTGAGTCAGGAGCGGATGAAGCTCGACCTGATTGACCGCAGGTTTGATGGTGGCATCCATCAAGAGATCTTCCAAGTGGTGAGTCTGAAAGTTACTCACGCCGATGGCGCGAACACGTCCTTCTTTATAGAGTTTCTCCAGTGCTCTCCATGTATCTTTGTACTTGCCTTTGACAGGCCAGTGGATCAAGTAGAGATCGAGATATTCAAGCTCCAGACGTTGCATGCTTTCTTCGAAAGCGGCAAGCGTGCTCTCGTAGCCTTGGTCACTGTTCCATACTTTGGTTGTGATAAACAAATCTTCACGAGCAATGCCAGATTCACGAATGCCTTGAGCGACACCGGATTCGTTATTATATACTTTGGCGGTATCGATGCTGCGGTACCCAGCTTCAATCGCTGTTTTGACGGCACTTACAACCTCATCTCCGTCTTTCACTTTGAATACGCCAAAGCCAAGCCATGGCATCTTAACTCCATTGTTGAGTGTGGTTGTGTCCTGAACGTGTTTCATGATCTGTCATTCCTCCTCTGATTCTTTTCGATTGCTGACAGGCTGTCACTCCTTATTATACTAAAGTTTTCCTCTCTTTAAATATGGGTGGGCAAGCTTCGCGCGAAAAGCCCCTGTTTTATCCTTTTTCGCTAGGCAGAGGTTTGGTTTTGACGCTTGTGGGTGATAAGATGAAGTATACGAAAAAAGAACGAATTGTATTTTATAGATCCTTCATTATAATCCTGAGAGGATAGCGTTTAGAGAAATGGATTCAAACGTAGAGTCCGTATGCTTTTACATAATCAAAGTCAATCAAGCGTAGTGATCTTGTATGACAAGTCGAGCTCGCGCGATTAACAATAAAGGAGCAAATTAATCATGGCTAAACCTAAAAAAACCAAAACGGCAGCAGCCTGGTCTCTCGTCATTATGGGAGCAGGTTTCGCAGCATCATTGCCATTCCAGGGGGTGCCGGTAGGTAAACTGCTGGTTGGTTCGTTTGAAGCAGGACTCGTGGGTGGACTTGCGGACTGGTTCGCAGTAACTGCGTTATTCCGTCATCCGCTAGGTATTCCGATTCCCCATACGGCGTTACTGCCGAAGAACCGGGATAAGATGACGGAAGGTTTGGTCTCCGCTGTCGAGAATAATCTGCTCAACAAGGACAGCATTACGGAGAAAATTGCTGGCTTCAAAGCAGCTGAGATTGTGCTGGATACATTGGGCCGGGAGCTGCATAGTGACGGGATCAAAACCATGATTGATACGTTGTGCAAACGTATTTTGGCCGGGCTTCCGCTAGAGCAGATCGCTCCGATTGTAGCCAAAGAGATCAAGTCACAGGCCGGAGCGTTTGACTTGGGGCCGATTCTCGAACGGGCCGCTGTACAGGTAACAGAGCGAGGGTATGATGCTCAGGCTCTAGATTATGCGTTGAAACAGGCAGAGGAGTGGCTGGTCAAACCGGAAACGATTCTGTTCCTGGGTGAAAGTGGCATGAAAGCTATTAGTGGTATCCAGATGAATGGACTCATGCAGTTTGCGATGAATGCGTTCATGGGTTATTTGAATGAAGACCGTCTGGGCGGCATTATTCAAGGATATCTCTTTGACCGGGTAGAGGATATGAAACGGGAAGGCAGTGCGCTGCGTTACAAAGTGCTGGATATGCTTCGTACACAGGCCATGCGTATTGCGGTGAGTGAAGCTGTGCAGGATGGCCTTAACGGGTGGAAGAATAATCTGCTGGATGGCTGGAATGCTGAGGAAACCGTGCTGAACAAGCTCATCGAGATGCGGGATAAAGCACTAGTGGCGATGGAGGATGGTCGTTATGTGGATACGTATGCACTGCCTGCAATAGAGAAGGTTTTGGCTGATCTGCGTGCAGATGATACGTTAATGACAAACATGAATGGCAAGATTGTAGAAGGTGTCACCACACTGCTGGAGAAAAATCACTCCAAAATCGGGAATCTCGTGCGCGAAAATGTAGATAAAATGGATAATGCTTCACTCATCTCGCTGATTGAAGATAAAGTAGGTCAGGATCTGCAATGGATTCGGATCAACGGTGCGGTGACCGGATTTATTATCGGGGTCTTACTGACCGCGCTACGGATGGTACTTGAATAAAAGAGAAGGCCGGGCCGATCTGGCTGGCCAGCAAGAAGAGCCGCTCGTGTGTAGAGCAGGCTCTTTTTTAGTGTTATCGTAATGATGTGGTTTGTTATCTTGTTGCTAGCTTGGGATGAGAGGTGGATTATTTGGAAGTTAGCTGCTTTGCTTGTGCGGGCAGTTCATCTGCCGTCACTTCTTCCCAGTGCGTTACACCACGTATTGCGGCTACATAGAGCTTCAAATATGCACCACTTTTAAGTAATTTTCCTGTAGAAAAGTTTAATGTTTTGGATTTTCCCTCATCCGTATAACCGACTAGTTTGTAGCTGTATCGTCCATTTTCGTCCTTGTTTACTTCAGTCTGATTCACGACCGTATAATAGGTTGTTTTGCCTGCCGGATTATCAGGTGTCAGTTTAGCCGGGTCCATGAATATAAGCCACAGGCAGGTCAGAATCACAAGTACTAATGCGAGAATACCGAGTGATTTTTTCATCATAGTGCACTCCTTTACAGATTGGAATTCAGGATGCTGCAATATCTTTGTATTTCAAGCGGCGAATCGACCAGATGGCAAATAGAAGAATGAACAAGCTGTTCATAAATAGAAATACCATATTCTCTGAGGTAGTCAGTCCCTTCTGACTAAGCACACCCATACCGATCGTGAGCAGGGAAAACGGGAATAACATGCCAATCTTCAATACATACATGCCTAATCCAAAAAAAACTGCGCAAAGGCTGATACCAATAGGTGTAGCAAAGCTGCGTATCCGAATGGATAACCCAAGTTGAAGTGAAGCGATGGAAAGAGAAGCAAACCACCCTCGTAGGCTCCAGACCAGAATTTCCGCTGGAAACTCGCCCGGAATGTTGAACATCTTGCCCGCAGCCCAATACATCAGCATGAAAAAGGCTTGGGCGAAAAAGATCAACAGGCCAACAATGACCAATTTGGCAACAAACAGACTGGTGACACTTAACGGCGAAGCCAGAACCATGTTCCAGTTGCGGTTGCTATGCTCCAGACGGCATACAAAGGCACAACAGATGGCGATTAGAATAGGCAGGAAGAATTCCCCGTAAAATAAACTGACCTGTGTCCACAAGCTGAACCACCCATTTTGTAAAGCGGCCTGGTTAAAATAAAAGTTAAAACATCCGATAAGCAGGCTGATAATAGGCAGGATTGCCAGTACCAGACCGATCCGGGAACGCCGAAGTTTAAGCCATTCGGCAGAGATACTCCTCAGCATATAGTTCCCTCCTTAGATTTCTTGTCTCGAGGCATGAAAATTGCCAGCAAGATAGAAGATGATCGTCATGCACAGGGCCGCTAACAATAGGCCGACAGGCAACATTCCAGATACATAGGTTCCTGAAGAGGCGCTGTAAATGTAAGTGACCGGATTCAAATCCAGATAATAAGACCAGATAAACAAGTGACGAATGGCGGCTGGGAACAAACCGGATGTGGTTCCAATGAATCCTCCCAGCATGCCCAGACACAAAGCAAACGCCTGATTGCGGACGGTCAGCGACAACCATTGCTGTAGTGCTGTAATGGCAAGTGTAGTTAATAACGTCCCAACAACAAATTGCACAAGCAGGGAGAGTGGAATGGAACCGGAAATATTTTTGGATAGACCAAAGGCCACGATAAAAATGGCCTGCGCTATGATGCCATACAGGATCAGACTATTTGCACAGATATATTTGGCGGTGTACACATGATTCCGTCCCGTATTGGTTGTCATTAACATCTTCCAAGTGTTCCCCTTATGCTCCATATCGCAGATGCGGGACACCACGATCGCCGATATAATCGGCAGAAACAGACCATTCATCGAAGCGATGCTGAAAATGAGTGCTTCCCAGCTGGCATTACTCGCGCTTCGAGAGATCGATATGCTCATGGACATGGCGGCCCAGATCATCTCTGCAGCAAGGAACAGGGTAATCATGATCCAAATCTTTTTGCGCCGGATTTTGTAATACTCCAGAGATAGAGCTTTCATTACAGGCTTCTCTCCTTTCCAGTCAGATCAAGGAAAATGTCTTCCAGACTCTTTTTGTGCTCCTCAATGCGAGTGACCGGAATACTCTGTTCCACAAGCGCTTTATTCAGCTTCGATACTTCTTCGTCGCGAAGATACTTCAATATGAGCTGATTTCCGTGAACTTGTGGCATGTAGCCATGAGTTAGTAGAAGCTTTTCTGCTTTTGCCGGCTCGGAGGTCTGGAAACGGATCGTGGCCTGATTATTAGCCTGAAGACTTTGCATGGTACCTTGAAACAACAATTTGCCATCACTGATAATGCCCACGGAGGTTGCGATCTGTTCGATCTCGGATAACAAATGGCTGGAGAGCAGCACGGTGATGCCGTATTGACCAGGCAGGGACTTGATCAATTCTCTGATTTCACCGATACCGGCAGGGTCAAGCCCATTCGTAGGTTCATCCAGAACAAGCAAGTTGGGAAAAGCAAGTAAAGCCATGGCAATGCCCAGCCGTTGTTTCATACCGAGTGAATACTGATCGGCCTGTTTATGTTTCTGATTTTCCAGTCTTACAATTTTTAAGGCTTCATCGATATTTTTGCTTGGTACATTTCGTAGCCGTTGCATCACCTTCATATTTTCAAGACCGGTCAAGTGACCATAATACGAAGGGGATTCAATCAATGAACCGGTTTGGCTCAGAATGGCGGGTCGATGTGTGGTCAAATCTTTCCCAAAGACCTTGACCGTACCTTCACTAGGTTTGATCAACCCCAGCAACATTTTTAACGTGGTCGTTTTTCCTGCTCCGTTCGGGCCTAGAAATCCAAAAATCTGCCCCTTCTCAACCGACAAATTCACTTGATGCACACGATTCATACCGCCGTATGATTTGGACAGATTATGCGTTTCGACAATGGGGGAAGTATTTATCATTGATTTCATCTCCATTTCACGGTGATCTCTGTTAAGTTCAATATAGATCAGACGTCTTGCTCTTGGCTGAAGATAACCTTACATTTACCTTAAATAGAATTGGAAAATATAGGCTTATATTCATGTCCTGATGTATAATGAAAAGGGTGATACGAATGGACATAATGAAAAACAAGAAAATACTGATTGTAGATGATGAACCGGAAATCCGTGAGATGATCGAACGCTTTTTGCGTAAGGAGGGCTTTTTCAGAGTCTATACCGCAGGTAATGTGGCCCATGCTCTGGCGATGTGCAGAATAGAGAAGCCGGATGCAGCTATCCTGGATATCATGTTGCCAGATGGAGACGGATTCTCCTTGTTGTCTTCTATTCGTTCCTTCTCGGACATGCCTGTGCTATTTTTGTCAGCGCGAGGGGAGGATGAGGATCGTTTACTCGGTTTAGGTTTGGGAGCAGATGATTATATGGTCAAACCTTTTCTTCCAAGAGAGCTGATTCTTCGGCTCATGGGCATTTTGAAAAGGGTATACGCTTCCAATACGATAGAGAGATTGCCTGTATTTCGTCTAGGTGGATTAACCATTGATTTGGAAAGCGCTGTCGTTTATGGAGAGGGAACAGAACTTCCACTGACAGCCAAGGAGCACGCTATACTGGTCAAACTTTATGAGAATCAGAACCGGATTGTAACCAGTGATGCACTATGTCAGGCCGTTTGGGGAGATGAGAGTTACGGCTATGAGAATACCCTAATGGTTCATGTTCGGCGGATTCGGGAGAAAATCGAAGAGGACCCGTCTAAACCATTGTTTCTGATAACCGTCCGTGGGCTCGGTTATAAACTGATGACTCAGGAGACTCGATAATGGATGGTTTGGTTCGTATTCTAAGAAGATTTGTCGGCTCTACGATTCTTGTATCTGTTGTACTGCTTTTATTTAATCTCGTATTGCTGGGTTCATTGATCTTCAAGGAAATTCACGAAGGACCTTCCCCCAGTGCGGTTGTCAAACAGGTCGCAGGCAGTTTGAGCAAGAGCGAGCAGGGGGAGTACACATTACAAAGTAAAGGGATGGAGATTCTCGCTGAACATCAAGCCTGGGCGATGCTTTTGAATCAGGAGGGCAGGGTGCAGTGGAGTGAGCGTCTTCCAGCAGAAATCCCCCTTACTTACAGTGTGACCGATGTTGCTAAATTTTCCCGATACTATCTTAAAGAGTACCCGGTATATGTGTGGGAACGGGAAGATGGACTTTTGGTGTTGGGGTATCCCAAAAATACGTATGGAAAATACCAGTTCGATTTTTTGGCGGATTGGCTCAAGTCCCTACCGGTCAGGATTGTACTGTTATTGATATGTAATGTGGCACTTGCACTACTTATCTCATTGCTAATCGGAACCCGTGTCATACGAAGCATTCGCCCGTTGATCGATGGCATTCATGCACTTGCTAAAGGAGAGTCGGTGCAGGTTGAAACCAAGGGCATATTCAATGATTTGTCTGAAAGCATCAACTCGACCTCCCATATGTTACAGGAGAAAAATGATGCGCTAAAGGCAAGGGATGAGGCACGATCCAACTGGATATCAGGGATATCGCATGATATACGGACGCCATTATCCATGATTTTGGGATATGCCAGTGAACTGGAGGAGCAAGTGGATCTAACAACCGAGCAAAAGCAACAGGCATCCATTATTCGGCGTCAGGGGGAGCGTCTGCGATCGCTCGTCAGTGATTTGAATCTGGTATCCATGCTGGAGTATGAAATGCAGCCCCTACAGATGAGATCCATTCGGTTGTCTGTTCTGGCAAGGCAAGTTGCATCTGATTTTTTAAATAATGGGCTGGACGAGCGTTATCCGATAGCGTTGAATGTTCAAGACGAAAGTCTGTATGTGCAAGGGGATGAACGATTGTTATACCGAGCGGTAACCAATCTGGTGCAGAACAGCATTAGACATAATCCAGAGGGGTGTGCAATCGAATTGATGATCAAGCGTGATGTGCGAAGTGGTTACGCACAGTTCATAGTCTCCGATGATGGGAAGGGAATTCCCGAGGAAGATCTGCATGATGTGCTGGTTCTTCCTTATACGGCAGGTCGCATAAGACCTCCACGTCATGGACATGGTCTAGGACTTCCAATGGTATCGCGGATTGCTCATGCCCATCGGGGTAAGCTTCTGCTCCAGTGTAACAGCCAAGGAGGGCTTCGTGCGGTATTGGAACTACCTGTAGTGGTATAGAATTCACCTGTCTAAGGACAGGTTTTTTACAAATGTGTGCGCATAACAACGTAATATAGATATTAAAATTTTAAAATATGAATTATTTTATTTTTTTAGATAATCCAGATGAGGGAAAATGAGGATTTACAAAATCTAGCAAAGTGTGATAGAGTGAAGCTAGAAATAGATTACATATTTTATATTTAATGTAAATATATGTTTTGTTTGAATGAACTCCGGTGTTTAGCTTATTTAAGCTATACATATACAAAAAATTGAATGGAGGTTTTTTCAATGAAACAATTCAATCTCGAAGCATTAGCAGCAATCGAGGACATCAGTGATGATGAACTGATGGTGGTTACAGGGGCGTTAGCCGCAATTGAGGATAAGAAAAGCGGCGGTGTATTTTGCACAGTGAGCCATGAGTGCCATTATAATTCTGTTTCACCTTCTTCCTGGTTGACTTGTTGTTAATTCTGCTTCGATTTTCTTCAAGCACATAGCTGATCTCAGTTATGTGCTTGAAGTATTTATATGGCGTTTTCCTGTTTACAACCATTGATTAGAAAGGGAGAGAAAACGATGAGCATACAGGAGCAGTTGAATAACTCCCGCTGGGGTGATGCTTTATATTTGACAGAGAAATACAAGCAGTTTGAACCTGGAGTTGCTGCCGAGCCTTCCGCTCATGGAGCCGCACTATCCTCAAACGATGTAAGAATGAAGTTGTGGCTGGATCAGTTCTTTCAGGATCAAGAGCAATTAGCGGATCGATTCCAGGCTGAATCTATGGAAATGAATAAGGTGAATAGTCTATTTCAAACTCCAGGTTTCCAGTACGCGTTTACAGATATGGGCTGGCATCAGGAGCTTCGGAAAACGTTTCTTGAGAATGAGCATGAGGATATTACATATTTCATCGAGGGCAATACAGAGGAAATCCCTTTTTTTGAATTTTCACAACCTTTTCTGCAACGATCTATTCAGATCATGACAGAAGGTCTGTCAGAAGGATATGAGTGGCTGGATCGGCGCCGTGTCATCGGGCTTGTACTGAAGACTGTCTCGGATAAAGTGTTTCACTTGTCTGCGAAGACACTCATCTATGAACTAAATAAAGCTCGGCTCCAGGAGGAGTTGATAGGTGAAGATTCCCGGCAGAGGTATTTGCATTTTGTAAGCGAGAAAATTCAGTCCAGAGAACAAATTCTCAACCTGTTACTGGAATATCCGGTTCTTGCCCGAGGCATTGCCGAGCACACGTTGCGGATCAATCAGAATATGATTCGGGTTCTGGAGCGATTGACGGCCGACCGTCATGAACTGGAATCTTTGTTTGATTTTACACTGGACAGGCTGGAGGATATCGTATTTCTGGGAGATTCCCATAATGGCGGAGCCAGCGTGCTGCGGTTGAAATTTACCGGGGACGTTAATGTCATGTACAAGCCGAGAGACATGGCAATTGATACTGCATTTGCTGGTATACTACAGTGGTTTAATGAACAGGAGATTGGATTGCCTTTCCGGATTACCAAAACGCTGGACCGTTCCGAGTATGGCTGGCAGCAATATATTTCTTACGAGGAAGTAACCCTTCACGAAGAGGCAGAACGCTTTTTTGAGAGACAGGGACAATATTTAGCGATTCTATATGCATTAAACGCAACGGATATGCACATGGAAAATATCGTTGCCCAAGGAGAGCATCCGTTCTTCGTTGATCTGGAGTCTTTGCTGCACAATCAACCCTTCAAGTATATGGATGAGAAGGAGCAATATACGGCACTGGAGAAGACCCTTTCGATATTGAATGATTCCGTATTAAAAACAAGCATGCTCCCTACGCTGGACTCCAACGCCTTGTATCATAGCGATCTGAGCGGGCTTGCCGGAGATGTGGAACAGATTCTCAATACCTACGAGGTTCACGATAAAAACACAGATATGATGAGGATCAAACGAAGCAAGATTGCTGTAAGTCGGTTCAGTCACCTGCCTTCTTACAATCAATCGCCGATACAACCCGAACGCCATATTCATCGTTTGAAAGAAGGGTTTTATCGCACTTATCGTTCCATCATGGAGCAAAAAGACCGTTTCATCATGGCGGTACGCCACCATTTTCATGGATGTGCTGTGCGGACGATCGTTCGGCCGACGGTGACCTATTTTACATTAATCGAAGCCAGCTCCCATCCTAAATATTTACGCAATGGGCTGGACAAAAGCCTGCTGTTTGACATGATGTGGGCCATCGTCCGGCAGGATCGTAACCGTGAGAAACTGGTCAGCTATGAATGCCATGATCTGTTGCACGGAGATGTACCTATGTTCAAAACGTTGATTGGTGAGAAGGTGCTGTTTCATCATTCGGATAATGAAGCCATTGAAGGTGTATATGACTCGGATATCTTGACCCAGACGGAGACGAAGGTTCGGGCCATGAATGAAGATGATATGGATATGCAGTGGGAATTTACGGAACGCACACTGCAAACGAAGTATGTACTGGAGCGCTCATTCGCTATGGAGAAGAGTACAGAGCGTGTAAGGCCAGAGGCGTTGAATGGGCATCCAATCTCCACGACCCGAGCCGATTATTTACGTGAAGCCGTAAGAATTGGTGATTATATTAAGGATATCGCTATTACGGGAGATGAGGGTAGCACCGTATCCTGGATCAGCATGGGCATGGACGCGGACGAGAAACTAATCTATAAATCCTCGGAACTGGGTCTATACAATGGGGTCACGGGCATCGCTTATTTCTATCTTTATCTAGGTCAAGAGACAGGTGACGGGAAGTATACAGAGATGGTCGATTTTTGTATCCAGACGGCCTGGGAGATGATTCGCAAAAACATGGACAGAAATATCTCTTTGTTTACAGGTTACGGATCACTTCTCTATTTGTTAGTGCATAAAGCGAAGGTATACTCCCAGCAGGATGTTCACCCGGAACTGCTCGAACTGCTGGATATACTGGATGAGATGATCGAGGAAGATGAGCGGCTGGATGTCATCTCAGGTTGTGCAGGCACATTAATGGCATGCGTGGATTTGTATACGATGTTCCACCTGCCTAAGGCACTGGACATAGCTACAAGATGCGCAGATCGTCTGCTTAAGCTGGCTGGGCCGATGGAACAAGGCTTGGCATGGGTGACATCGGCGATCAATAAAGTGCCCCTTAGCGGCATTGCACATGGAAACGCAGGCATATGTCTGAGTCTTGCCCATCTGTACCGTGTTACAGGTCACGAACCTTATTTTGAAGCTTGTTTGGAAGGAATTAAATATGAGGAATCGATCTACAGTTCCGAGGTGAATAACTGGAAGGATCTCCGGTTCACGGATGGCAATATGTCGGAAGAACATTATGTCATGTATTGGTGTAATGGTGCACCCGGTTTGGGTATTGCCCGGGTAGGAACAGCACAGGAATTAAGCTTCCGCGGGCCTATAGATGTGCTGGAAAAAGACATTCGCCGAGCGGTGACCAAGACCATGGAAGATGGTTTCACAGAAGTCAGTTATTCACTATGTCACGGAGATATGGGGAATTTGGAGCTGATCTTGCTCGCAGCCGACTATTGGCAGGATGAAACGTTAGAAGCATACGCTTATCAAATGGCTGATTATATCATGACCAAGGTTAGAGAGGATAACGGTCACTGGAGATGCGGCATTCCGAGTCGTCAACAAATACCAGGACTTATGCTGGGGCTGGCCGGAATCGGATACCAGTTACTGCGGTTGTATAATCGGACACTGCCTTCGGTACTTATGATGGAAGGGCCGGTAAGTCATGAACTGAAGGATGTAGAGCAGGTCACGCAGCAGGATAGAGTGGAGATGGCTTTTACCAGACAGCAGGAGTATACGGCAGAGCCGTCATCTGAACCGGGACAGCATTATGCCTAAACGTTCAGTATTTAGCCGTCTGCGTGGCAAGGCACAGCGAAAAATTCCTGTTAAATTGCAAATGAATCAATACGACTGCGGGCCCAGTTGTTTGCATATGTTGCTTGCGTACTACGGCTATGAAGCCGATTTTACCGATCTGAAGGAACGATTTGCCATGCTGGGGAGCGGTCGTGACGGAAGTTCCATGTTGAAAATGAAGGAGGTAGCCGAAACCTACCATCTGAAAGGTGTAGCCAAAAAGGCACCTGTGCCTTCACTCAGTAATGATTTCTTGCCGGTCATCTGTTTCTGGGAGCAACGACATTTTATTGTGCTTGAGGAGATTAAGGCTGGTAAGTTATATACCATTGTTGATCCTGCCATGGGGAGAATGACGATCACTAAACAGGAGTTCGAAGAGAAATATTCAGGTATTTTTCTGCTGGTATACCCGGATGAGGGGTTTGTCCCTTTTTCAGAAAAAAAGATGAGTAAAGTAGCGTATTTCAAAGATTTGATTCGCAGCAACAAAAAGTATTTTGTATGGGCCGTATTGCTTGCCCTGGGATTACAGCTTGTATCGGTGCTTTTTCCGTTCCTGATGCAGGTTTCGATTGATGCGGTAACGGGCAATGAGGGATACTCCATTTTTCCCGTGTTGATCACCAGTGTGGCCTTGTTAACCTTGTTTCAGATCGGTTTTGGATATGTGAAGGATATGTGTATCGTGCGCCTTCAGGAAGTGCTGGATTCGCAGTTAACCACCAGTTTTGTGTCCCACATGTTGAAGCTCCCGTATCAATATTTTGAGATTCGCTCTCGCGGAGATCTGATGATGCGAGTCAACAGCAATGTTACCATCCGGGAAATTTTGTCGCAAAAAATGATTTCCACGTTCATCAATTTATTTTTAATTGTGGTGACGTTTACCTACATTGTCATTCAATCACGCATCATTGCGTTCACGTTGCTAGGTATAGGAATAACACAGGTTCTTATTTTTGTATACACGCGCAGCAGGTTCAAAAAACTGACGCAAACTCAGATTGTAGCTCAGAGCTTGGCAGGATCTTTTATGACCGAAGTGTTAGAAGGGATTTCAACAATTAAATCTCTAGGTATCGAGCAGCGCACGGAAGAAAAATGGCGGGAGTTATTCAAACGCCAGCTTGCCACGGTGAAGGAAAAGGCTATTTTTCAAACTCGAGTTAACACGATAACCAATACTTTGAATTTTATGACACCGATGCTCATTTTGCTCGTGGGTTTGTACCAGATTATGCAGGGCAACATGACGTTAGGTATGCTTGTTTCATTCCAGTCTCTGGCTGCACTTTTTTTGGGGCCGCTTAATTCACTTGCCTTGATGCTGAATGAGTTCGTAATGGCGGATGCGTTGCTGGATCGGATTTATGATGTGATTTTGGCAGAAAAGGGTCGGTCTTTTCAGAAGAAACCAACGGAGATGGTGCATGTTGCCGAGCTTCAGGGTGATATTACGATTGACCATGTGAGCTTCAAATATACGGAGTACAGTAGTCCTGTGCTTAATGACATTAGTATGACCATTAAAGCAGGACAGAAGGTGGCTCTCGTTGGCAGATCAGGCTCTGGTAAAAGTACTCTCGCTAAATTGCTAGTGGGGTTGTACACCCCTACACAAGGAAATATTTATTTCGATGGCATTCATGCGGAGGAATTAGATCCTCAACATATTCGTGATCAAGTCAGCATCGTTCTTCAGGATAACTTCGTGTTTAACAATACCGTTTACGATAACATCAAGCTGCATGCGGAAGAAGCAACTGCAGAAGAGGTGATGTTTGCTGCAAAACTTGCCGATATTCATGCAGATATCGAACGCATGCCGATGAAATATAACACGTTAATTTCGGAGGCAGGCTCTAATCTGTCCGGGGGACAGAAACAACGGGTAGCTCTTGCGCGGGCGCTTGTGAGCAGGCCCAAAATTCTGCTTTTGGATGAAGCAACCAGTGCACTGGATACGTTAACGGAATCTACGATTGCCGGGAACTTAAGCATGTTGAAATGTACGCAAATTATTATTGCTCACAGGCTGAGCACAATTCGAAATGCCGACACGATCTATGTGCTGGATCAGGGAGAACTTGTCGATGCGGGAACACATGAAGAGCTGGTTACAAGGTGTAACGCGTATCAGAGACTCGTAGGAGAGCAGCTGAACGAGGCCCAGCTCAGACAATATGGATAGAGCATGTTATTTATGAGGGTGTCTCTGCTTCGCTGGGCCTGGATAAGAGGTGTGTCATTTATAATCAAGCTTTCTTTTTGACACCAGCCGGTGTCCGGAAGAAAGTTTTTTTTATTTTTATATGGAAAAAGTTAGGGCCTAAATGGTACAGCAGTCTTAGAAGCGGGTAATATACACCCAAATATAGGCATGAATCAACTAGGAGAAAAGTTTCAGGAAAACGCTCCTGTGAGCGGATGTGTCTTATGTTGATTTTGTACTATGATGCATGTAACAGGTGAAGGGGGCGCTCTTTACTTACACAGGTTTGAGCCAAAAGGGGGAATTGCTATTCCGCGCACAAAATGGATGAGAAGTTCATTCGCACTGATGATGGTGTTCACTATATTGCTGGGAGGGTGTCAGAAGATGACAGAGAGTGAAAAACAGGCGTTGTACCAGGAAGCTGAGAAGGTTGTGGTGCAGCACTTCAAAGAAAAGTTTGAACTGGATGTGGTCGTTACGAGCAAGGAACTGCTGCCAGAGATGGCGATGTCGCAGATCGGACTGAAGGGGCATGTGAAGGATCATGACGATCAGACCTTTGGCATATCGTACGATTACAAGAAAAAAATCACCAAAAATCTCGTGATTAGTCCCGAGCTCGAGGAAGTCATTAAAGCTAAAGGACATGATCCATACGCCAAATAAAAGGGGAGGTGCAGTGATTGAGTAACGGCAGGAACATTGATGATGAAACGTACAAAACCTTATCGGAGTTAGCCTATCAGGATCAAAAGGCAGGTGACCGTCTGACGGAGCTTCCCGGCTGGCAAGTACTGGAGGGCACAGAGAGCAATAAATTTTCCGGCTTCGATGCCGTAACGTTTTATAATCCGGAGACCAAGGAGGCAGTCATTGCCTATCGGGGAACCGAGGGGAGTGCCTCTCTGGACCGCTCGGTGCCTGATTTCGTGATGGATGCACGCATCGGGGGCGGAGAGTTGATCCGCAAAGGGCAACAAGACACGGCACAATTTGTAGACAACCTGACACCGGATTGGCTCGATAGAGGCGTTCAGAATATCAAAGATTCCACAGGTATTTCCAAAGTGGAGAACTGGGCTGGCGACAGGGTAAGAGATGTACAAAACTGGACGGGCGATCGCGTAAAGGATATCGAAAAGACCTATTCGCCTACGGGCTGGGCTAACCAGATGTATCAGTCGGAAGATTATGCGAACCATATGAAAGAAAAGTATGGCGATCTGAATTTCTCTCTGACAGGACATTCTCTCGGAGGTGGGGATGCGCAGTATGCTTCCGCTTATACAGGTCTTCCTGCGGTTACATTCAGTGCACCTTCAGTAATGGGCAACCTGACTCCTGAGATGCGTCGGCGGGTTGAGGCCGGCGAGTTGGATGGGCAAGTAACGAACTATGCGAGTCCGGGCGATCTGGTCGCTAGCGGAACGTTAGGCGGATATGATCGTCATGTAGGTTCTACGTATTATATTGATTCGAATTACGCAGATGCCAATAATGGTGTAAGTCTGATTGATAAAATCAAGAATACATTTGGCGGAGAAAACTACCACAGCCTGGATCAGTATAACTTCAAAAATGGTTACATTTCCAACGAGTTGTATGATCCGATCACGGGTGAGCGGGTTCGTTATTCGCCACGACTTATGGAGAATCTGGGACCGCTGAGCAAAGCGGTAGGTCCGATGGGGCTGAGAGGCGGTGCCGGCAGAGGAGCGGCTGCGGCGCTGGGATCTGGTCTAATCCAGGTTACCCCGGAGGAACTGAAAAGTGTGGCTTCCCGCTGGAAACAAAATGCCCAGCAGTGCAATGCCGAGTTGAATCAGGTGCGGACACGTATGGCTCAGTATTTACATACAAGCCGTAGCCGCAGACTGGAGCCCATTGTGACTCACTTGGATGCGTCTATCCAGGAGCTGAGCACATGGCATATGAAGCATACGAGCCAGTTCCTGAACTTTATTGAGGAAAAGGCGGAGGCTTTCCGGCAAGCGGATGAGAGTCCGGTACATTTTAACTAGTTATAAATGACAGGCTGGAGAGATAGCATTGAGTATTCAAGGTGAGAACGTGCACTGAGGGGGAGGGAACCAAGGATGAGCGGACAATTGCTGGTGGAATTGAATGACCTGCGGATTGCGGAAAAAGAGCTGTCACAGCTACTGGTTCGCATGCAAGCGGATGAGCAGGAGGCAAGGGCGCTGTACAGCCGTCTGAACGATTGGAAAGGACAATCTGCGGATCATACGAGGCAACAGATTGAAGAATTTTTCGCAGGTCTCGCCAAGCGTATCCAATCCATCGAGATGCAGAAGAAAAGTCTGATCCAGTATATTGAATTTATGATTCAAACGGATCAGCAACGTTAATATGCAACGGTGTGCCATATTGCGGATGGCGCATGTAGCGTGCACGGCAAGTCATCAGGATTCTAGATATGAGTTAACCAAAAAAGGAGTTTGTAGCAAACGGGATAACCCCGTATATGCTGCAAACTCCTTTTTGCATCTTTTTACAATGATCTCCTCGGGTGACCCCGGGTAAGAGAACTGCAGATTAACGTTTTTTGCGGCGAGTAGCCAGTGCGATGCCCAGGAAGGACATGATCAGAGCCAGAATCGATACGATTAACGTTGCTTGTTGTAGCTTCAACGTACCTGCATCGGAATCTGTGTTGTTCGGTTGACCTGTTACCGTATCGGAGAGAGCATCGCCGAGAGTGGTGTCATCATTTCCTTTTTTGCCATCAGTCGCAGTGTCAGAAGCTTTGTCACCTGTCGCGGTGCCAGCAGTACCTGCACTGTCATGCCCATTACTTGCTCCACCTGCACTATGGTGGTCGCCGCCTGTTGCGGCATTACCGGCAGCTGCCGGATCTTCGCTGATGGTTGTGATGCTGTGAGGAGAGTTTGCCCCCGGCTGGCCTGTCCACTCTACAATGCTGCCATCACTGTAATATTGGAAGGCATCCCATGCCACTTCTGTTTCTGTCTTTGGGTTCTGTGCAACAAAGTTAAACTGTTGGAACTGTCCAGCCAGAATCCCTTGGTTATCTCCATCAATCTCCCAAGTGATCGAGGTTACTTCTTTAGAATCATTTTTCTCAGTTGTGATCTTCCATCCAGACAGTGGCTGATATTGCTTAAATGCAACACCCTCTGGAATTTTGAGTGTGATTTTAGTTGTTGGCAACTCTTTCTCAGACGGTATTTTAATCGTATATGTCTGCCATGCACTCGTTTGTGCGACGGACGGATTTACCGTGACGTGAGCGCTGGCCAAACCGGAGAACAGCAGGAATGCTGCTGCACCTGTTGCCATAGCAGATGTTAATTTGGATACCCATGATGTCTTTTTCAAAATGATAACCCCTCTCATTCTTTCTTATGCAATCGTTGTTAAATACACTTCACTCTTTTAAAAATGGTTTCGTTGTTTACTACTTTGCTGCCTCAATCTTGAACTCGGCATCGAGGGCATCAAGTGACCGAGTTAACGCGTGGACTTGGATACTCCACTTGCCCGGCATAGAGATGTAGTCCTCCGCCTTGTATACGCCCGTATCGTTCTTCGGAATGGTGATCTCATAGATACCCATATCCATATCCAGATGGATCAGAGACAACGTCACCTGTTCGAGATCTTTGACGATACTGCCATCCGCTCGCTTTATGCTGACTTCGAACTGATTTTCTCCCACTACGTTTGGGCTTACCTGGAGTGTTATCACGGAGCCATCATCTGTCGTTTGTGTGCCCTTATAAGGACCGACGGGTGCTGGCTGACCTGGAGACAGATGTGTCAGTACAGCCGCGAGCGCAAGAATGATGGCACCTGTAACCAGTTCAGCCTTTAGACTGCCAGACAACTGCTTACCTGTAGCGGCTCTTGCTCGATTGGCATGTATCAGCGCGAAACCGATCATCACGATAAGTAGCAGAATTTTACCGATCAGAACCAGGCCATATGCTGTTGTGAATAAAGAGTTCAGTAGCGGTGCGGGCAGGATGACCAGACTGCCATAGATACCCGTAGCGATCAAAACGGCTACAGCACCGATACCCCAAACGGTAAATCTCCTTATCGCTGCCCAGTAGACTTCGCCTCGCAATTTTGCAGGCAATCGATTGGTGAGTGCAGGCAGACACACTGCCATAGCGGTGAGAGCCCCGATCCAGAATGCAGCAGCGGCAAGATGTACAAAGTCCATGGCTACAGCAAGCACACGTTGCTCTGCGGCAGCAGGATGCCCCGTCATAGCATGGGTAAGCAGCCAGCCTAGAACCAGCACCAATGATCCGTATGAGGACCAGATTCGCACGCGCAGGGATCGATCCAGATCATAACCGGACAGTAGTGTGACTGCAAGCAACATGGCAATCAGCATCTGTAACATCCAGATCTGACCGAAGGAGGTCAGTTTGAGCGCACTGCCTAATAAGGCCCAACTGAATTCGCCGAGATTGACACCTGACTCATAGAGTGTGTTCAGCGGAAGGCTTATTAGTGCGGCAAAGGAAGCAGCAGCATAGCTGATCCAGAGCAATTTGTAGCTACCCGGTGCCTCCATCGGTTCCCGTAGCAGGGAAGCTGGGGCAATTCGGAGTAGCAGGAAGGCGAGCGTACCCAGAATGACGGACAGACCGAGATATTGAATCCAGTCCGTGAATGACACGATCCATTTTAATGGGCCACCGGTGGCACCCGAACCGGATGCCAGATCCTTCAATCCGGCAGGTGCTCCGGTAGGCTCACCGATATGGAACACATACGCTCCAGAGATTGGATGACCATCGGCGGATACGGCCTTCCAATTGACGAGATATGTCCCGTCAGCAAGGCCAGGCTTCAGACCCGTTTCCAGAATGTGCGGGCGTTCTGAGTCAATCTGTACGTCACCATTGTCCGCTTGATTTCCGTCAGGTCCGGTAATTTTAATATCATAAAAGGCCGTCTGCAATGATTCATTAAACTCCAACGTCAGCCGCTGCGGTGCAGTAACGAGCAGTTCATTTTCTTCAGGAGACGCCTTCACGATATAAGCATGAGCAGATGCCCATTGCGGCATCACCAGACAGAACACCAGTAACAGACTGGTGAGCAGCGCCCAGTGACGTTTGCTCCAATGCAGGGTTAAGCTTCTTACTCTCAAAAAATCATCACCCTTGGGTTATAGATTTACAATTATCCATAATTCGTCGTTCACACATAATCTATACCATTATAACTTTGTCCAAAATGAAGGCGTATGACTACATAGGGCTATAAAAAATCATGGATTACTGCATATTTGTGACAAATGCTTGAAATGATGCACATTTATAAGTGGTGCTATTACATAACGCATATCAGAAGTAAATCGTTTTGTGGTAGACTTCCCTATTCTATTCGCTCTGAAACATGTTCTATTTACGAGGCTTGCGCCCGGCAAGCCCGCTCTCTAATGCGTAGCGAGTGAGCTGCACCCGGTTCTCCAGCTGTAGCTTCTGCAGAATGTTCTTCAGATGATTCTTGACGGTCTGATCCGAGATGCCGAGCTGTTCGGCTATTTCACGATTGGTGTACCCGGCAGATACCCATTGCAGTATCTCCAATTCGCGAGCGGTTAACGGATTCTCTTGCACATCCTCGCTGCGAGGAGCGGGAAACTCCTGCAATATTCGGTATGCTAGCTCCTTGCTCAGCGGTGCATCGTCACTAACAATGGCGCGAAGGTATTCCAGCCAAGTGGAAGGAGATAAATTTTTGCGTAGATAACCTTGGGCTCCTTGTTTCAATGCTTCAAAGAGGTAAGTGACATCATCCGATACGGTGACCATTACGATCATGACGTATGGGAAACGCAGTTTAATCTGCCTTGTTGCTTCGAGTCCATCCATATCGGGCATCTGCACATCCATCAAAATCAGGTCAGGCATCCAATGTTCGGTTAGCTCAATCGCTTCCTGCCCATTTTTGGCTGTGCCAATGACTTCAAACAGGCTATCTTCGGATAAAATGGTGCATATCGCCTCACGCGCATGTGCGTGATCGTCAACAACCAGTACACGTACCAGTTCCATCAAGTCTGCCCCTTTCCAATGATCATTTGTGTATTACCTGGTGTCGAATCAAGCTGGAATGTCCACCCCATCTGCTCGGCTCGTTCTTTTGTGATTCGTAAACCGTACCGGTCCTTAAACAGCATCGGATCGCCTTGAATTCCAGTACCGTTGTCACGGATATGAACAGACCAGTTAGAGGCATTGCCTTTAGTGTAAACTTCCACTTTGGTGGCATGGGCATGTTTGCGTACGTTAAGCAGTGCTTCCCGAATACAAGCAAGCAGTTCTACCTGCTCTTTGGCCGAGAAGGAAACTTCGGTCAGATTCCATTCTATATCTGCTTCTGGAACGGTATCACTCACGATGGATTCGACCTGAGCTTGCAAAGCAACGGCTTCAGGATCAGCAACAGGTGAAGGTACATAACGCAACTGAGCAATAGCTTGCCTTACATATGTATTGACTTCGTGCACGGTTTTTTGAATCTCGCGCAGATCCTGCTCATGGCTGGTGCCTGCAAGACTGCGTCCTGCTTTGTCGGTCTTTACCGAGAGCAGGAATAGCGATTGTGAAATGCCGTCATGCAGTTCCCGGGCAAGCTGGTCACGCGCCTCAAGCGCCGTTTTGGATGCTCGCTCTTGTTCGAGGGCAGCTCGGGCCCCTTCTAACATCAGGAACAAACGGCTTAGCAGTGTCACGCTGACAAGATATACAATTACAGGTGTCAACCAGTTTCCGGCATCCATCGATAGATACGGCATCAGAAACTGATGGCGAATATATTCCCACAGTCCCACGGTGATGGTGGGAATTAGCAGGATCATCCATTTGATCTGTTTATAGGACATATATACATAACTCCTTTTAAGGGCTGGATACATCATACTGTAGCAGGTTGTACCTTTTCCACAATGAGGGGAATGGGATCATTATAACGCAACCTTGTCCAAGACCCTAGTCCGGGCTGTTTACAGGAAATGGGGGAGCATCATGGAGTATTTAGAAGGATATCTAAGAACACAGAGGGGTGAAATACTGTCACGCTAGGTGAGGGTTGATGTGCTCTGCTCAGGAGGGCTCTGCCCGTTTTCGCTATGAGGGAAGGTCCTCTATACTTATATAGAACGCAAAATCATTACAAAACATGTTAAGGAGTGACGCAGCAACATGAGTCAAGAAGTATTGGAACGTCGCAGTGAATTGCTCAAGAAGAACATTCACCAGATGCTTGTTCAAGACAATCAGCACGGGATCAGTCGCCAAGACAACATGTTTTTGCAACAGATGATCAAAGAGTTGCATCAGACCTCGCATGAACTGAATACGATGAGTAACGAAGAGTCTTCACAAGACTGAACAGGCCCCTGATGCATTCGATGAATCAAATTACACTTCACATCACGATGAAAAATGAAAATGGCGCTATCCCTCATGGGATAGCGCTTTGGCGTTTATGCATATATCAGACTACTGCAATAGTTGATGAGCCGCTCGTTTCTCGATATACCGAATGAACAACTCCGCGAGTTCCGGGTCAAATTGCGTACCTGAACATGCCCGCAACTCCTCTATGGCCTCATCCACATTTTTGGTTTTCTGATAAGGTCGCTCGGTGGTCATGGCATCAAAGGAATCGATCACGGTCAGCATCCGGCACAGCTTAGGAATTTCATGACCCTTCAGGCCGTAAGGATAGCCATGGCCGTCATAGCGCTCATGATGCAATTCAATATACGGAATCAGATCGGCGAAGCGATCATTTGTCATCACCATTTTTTTGCCCCAAGTCACATGACCCTTGATGGTATCCCATTCCTCGCATGTCAGCTTTTCTCTTTTGTTCAATATAGACCAGGGGATCTCCAGCTTGCCAATATCGTGAATCAGCGCCCCAAGCACGAAACGCCGCTTTTCTGCATTGTCTAGTTTGAGCACTTCGCTAATATCGAGCGCGTATTTATAGACCCGTTTGGAATGTTTGAACGTATCCATATCCTTGTATTGAAACAGGTTCAGCTGTTGCTCGATGTCGCGGACGTCTTGAACCAGATCAATCTCGTGCTCCATACCGTCATTGCTACCATAGCGATGTACGTTGTTTTTGCCTTGCTTTTTGGCGTAGTAAAGCGCTTTGTCCGCCTGATCCACCAGTTGAGACTTGTTATACATATCCACTTGGTATGCAGCAATTCCGGCAGAGAAAGAGAGACAGCCATGCGGTAATACCTCTACTCCTTCAAAGGGGGTATCATTCAGCTGTTTGCGTAACTTATTCATAAATCTGTAAGACTCATCGAGTTCCATGCCTGGCATGAGCAACGTGAATTCTTCTCCACCATATCGAAAAGCGGTAACGGATGTGCCTTCGGTTTTGCGAATGAGAAAATCCCCAAGCAACGCCAGCAGACTATCACCTTGAAGGTGACCAAACTGATCATTATATTTTTTGAAATCATCAATATCAAGCAATCCCAGACAGAGGGGCGTTCCTTGCGTACGAGCTTTGTTTAGCTCCGTTTCCAGCATGCTCTCGAAATAGCTATGGTTGAACAATCCTGTACGCTGATCCGAGTTTGCCTTTTCTTCAATGGACTGGTACATGATGAACAGTTGCTTGAACGCATGAGATAACAAGATGCTGAGGCTGAGATATAAAAATAGACCAAGCACACCGTTATGTACAACCAGAATGGTGAGCACAAGCGCCAAAATAAGTGTACAGAGGTAGACCAGGAGGGATTCGGTTACGAATGCCCGTTTCATCTGCTGTAATGCATCTTTGGTTGAAAAATGAAAGAACAATCCTAGCGTAATGGTATTAATAATAAAATAGGCAGCCAGCGCTGCAACATATGGAATCAGGTTGTAACTATCAATCGCTCCGACCTGACCACCTGTCCATTCGAACACAGTGGCGGCTCCGGTGATCATGAGACTATAGATACTGAAATTGACAACATGTTTCCACCAGGCAAGCTTGCGGTCTTTAATTAATAAAATGATAGAAATCGGCAACAACACCGAGAGGCTGAATGCCCCGCCAAACATAAATATGCAGGCCAGATACACAGAGGAATCCATCGATTGCTGGTTACCCTTCGGGGGAATCTGGAACGTAAAATAGTCGAGGATGAGCGCTGCTCCCAGCATGGTATAAACCATGACCCAATCGGTTGTAGTCAGATGTACATAAGACCACTGGTTCATATAGATAAAAACGCCAACCCCGGTGCAGCTAAGCAAAACAACATACATCATGCTTCGATCTGCTTTGCGGAAAAGGTTACGAATAAAGTTCATAGAAAATCTCCTGCTTGGATTTAGTCAACTCGTGATGTTAGGTATAAACGAAAGGTGCAGTATCACGACATCTTATAAAGATAACAGACTCCTGCTCGATGCATTTATATTGGTTATTGTTGTATAGGTATATACTATATATTTTTTAACATAACAAGTTCGCTTCCAAAAATCCAGCAAGAAAAAACAGGCCGCTCGCAGCCTGTTTGTCTGGTGTGGCAGCAGAACCTAACCGCCAAGCTTGTATCCCGAAGTAAGTGCTACAACGACAGACGCTACGATGATGGCGTTGATAACAATGCGGGAATATTTAATACCCTCGAATTTCTTCATGGAAAAGACCTCCCTTCCTTGGAGTCTGGTCCGATGCTCACCCAATTCTCACTGGGCTTGATATGTTTCTGCGGACGATATATCTTCTTTGCCCCGATTCACCATCATGTACTGGATAAACAGGAATATGCCAACATTCATCACGACATCACCAATGCTGATGACCTGTGTTCGTGGGTATGGACTCGATAGCGGGATGATGTCGCCGAGAAAGGCAAGATGGGTTGATGCGTCCATCATATAATGCTTGGATACGGCGGTGCCTTCCTGAAGCAGATCGACATAATAAGGCCCGAGCACAGCAGAAGCTTCAACGGAGACGGGCATGCGACCACCATTAAAAGCCATCACGATGAAGTTGAGAAACACCCCGATCCAGATCAGCGTGAACCCCCGATGATGTCTGTTGAGCCATAAAAAGATGAGGCCGGTGATATAAACAGCGACAAACAGATAACCATTAATGGATGCTACCCAGCTCAACCGCTCCTGCATATAGAAAATGCCAAACTGGAAGAGTAACAGTAGAGGGAAGATCCAGCCGCCGCGTAGCTGGAGTGTTGCAAACTGGTTGAGCCCATAGCGGACCCCACCCCTGAATAGACCAACAATCAAGCCGATCAGAATACCGTCGTATACCATGATTAACCCCTGTTCTTGCGGACGTGCGCAACGATACTTGCGTGTTTGTGTACATAAGAAATTCGACCTGATATTGGCAATTCCTGCATGGTCAAAATGATTTTTAAGAAGAATTTTGTAAATGCATATATAAAAGCCGTCTTCCCGAAAAATAGAGGTCGAAACCTGAATCCGAATCGGTGAAGACGGCTTTATATTTTGCTAAAAAATGATCATTTCAGTCAAGTGTTTATCTAGGGCGATATTTACTCGGAACCACCATTCAAGTAATTAAAGAAAGGCTGATCCACCCAGAAGTTGTATGAGGTGATGTCTGCTTCAGGAGCCAGCTTGCGGAATCCTTCCTGAATAGCCTTGGCATTTTCTTTAAGTGAGAAAGATTGGGCATAATAATGACCAAGCGTAATTTTGTTGTTTGTAATCACTGGGAAATTAGCCAGTGCGGTTGGTGAGTAATACAGCGGCTGCCACCAGGAGTTGATGATCAGTGGAGATTGGCTGTTGCTGTTCTTTTTAGCAAATTTCAGAACGATATCGTTGAAACGGGCTTTGTCCGCCGTGTTGTTAAATTCAAACTGAATGTCATATTCCTTCGCATAAGCGATGTAATTGCCATTCTCAATCTGCGTAACTTTGTAATCTGGTGTTTCTTTCGGCTCGCCCCACTCTTTCAAATAGATAAAAGCAGATGTCTTCGGCTGGAATTGTACATCGGCATCGATGCCTTCGCTACGAAGCAGGCCAATCAGCTGTACTGCATGATTGATGCTGTCATGACCATAAGTTAACGTCAGTTCATCGATAAAGTTGGAGTCGAAACGGCTATCCTTCAGGTTGTAACCTGTAACGAGATCCTCACGTAGCGCCTGATCTACAATCTTTCTCAGTTCCGGAGCTTCAATCAGATCTGCCGTGCGATATGCAGCATAGAGCTTGGAGTAGATATCTGCATCATTGGAGCGTCCGATTTCATTTTTATATTTACCTTGGCTGATCAACACACGTCCAAGCAAAATGTTCGCTGCATCCTTGCTTGCTGCGCCGCCCTTAACCAGAGCGGGATACAGACTCTCCGGAACAAGTCCTGTATCAATGGCCGCGGCCAGTTCTTGTCCAGCTTGTCCTTGCAAACGATTCGGCTTGATGCCTGCTTTGGTAAGGGCCTTCGCTGTTTTGTCCGCAGGATAGGTGTAAGCGAGTTCTTTGAAACCAGCTGCCTTGACGGCGAGGAATACCGCTGTGTAAATGCTCAGTTGATCTTTCGCACGTACCTCCGTTGTTGATAACACACCGTTGTTGAACAGCGCAACAGCTGCCTCGTAGGCGTCGTCACCCGATTTCAGATCGCTGAAGGCAGGTGCCTTTGTGGCATCCGTACTTGTAGTGGAGGCGGAACTTGCTTGCGTAATGGCTGCTATGGCTTTGATAAAATCACCCTTGGATGATTGCTGTGGCAATTGGACACCGTACTTGGCTTGCAGGAATTGAGCGAAATCTGCTGCACTCTCTGTGTAGCCAGCTGGTGCTTTTGCTGCAGGGGTGTTCACTTGTAGCGTTTTAGGTGCAACTGGCGTTGCGGATGCTGCAGAAGCAGAAGCGGGCAGACTGAGACTGCCGAGGGTTACCGGAGCGGCGAGCAGGGCTGCCAGCGTAATCTGGGTGATCTTTTTCAAATGAAAAGCCTCCTTAGTTGGAAATGATAGGTGAATGAAATATAATCCTGACAAATCCTATCAGAATATAATAATTGGATTGACTTTAGCACGGAGTCGCGCCAAATGTCAACGAAAAAAAGCCAGTTGTAATGCGGTTTCCAGAGTATGGAAACCAGTGTTGTTACGATGATCTTCCATATGAGTGTATACGCTGAAAGTTTTATTGACAAGGATCGACATTATCCGCTAGGATAATAAAAAAGATTATTGAAAAGGGGAATTTTCAAAATGAAAAGAGGTTTATCGTTCGTCTTATCAATTGTTATGTTGTCTATTTTGCTGGCCGCTTGTGGGAAATCAGCTACTAAAGACGAACAATCCGCTCAAGGCGGCGATTCTGAAAAATCCCTGCGAATGGCACTGGTACTTCCTGAAAAAATAGGGGTCAACCCTTTCTTTGTACAAATGGATGAAGGCTTCAAAAAAGCAGGTAAAGAGTTCAAGGTGGATACCAAAACGATTGAATCAACAGACCCTGCAGCATTCGAGCAAAACCTGCGTGCAGCTGTTGCTGAGAATTATGATCTGATTATTACAGCAACGTTCCAGGCAGAAGATGCACTCAAAAAGGTTGCTGCCGAGAATCCAAACAAGTCGTTTGCGATTGTAGACACAGCGATTGATCTGCCTAACGTTCGTAGCGTTGGTTTCCGTGAATATGAAGGAGCGTACCTGCTGGGTGCTGCTGCCGGACTTTCCACGAAAACGGATAAAGTGGGTATGGTCGCTGCAATGGACATTCCTTTGATTAAGAAATATACAGAAGGTTTCAAAGCAGGTCTGGAGTCGGTTAATCCAAAAGCAGAATTCCTGGTGAACTATGTTGGTGGTTTCAATGACCCGGCTAAAGCGAAAGAATTGGCACTGGTGCAATTCGGCAAAGGTGCTGACTTCATCGCAGGTGCATCTGCTGTAGGTGATCTTGGGGTGTTCGAAGCGGCAAAAGAAAAAGGCTTCTACACTTCTGGACAAGATACAGACCGTACAGTAGAAGATCCGGAGCATATCGTACTGTCCCAGTTGAAATCTACGGATACTGTGGCTTATGAGACCGTGAAAGATTTTGCAGAAGGTACATTCAAAGCAGGCGCAGTGAACTACGGCTTGAAAGAAGATGGTGTAGGCCTGACATACGTTACGCGTGACAGTGAGTCTCCATTGAATGCATTTGTTGGTCAAGAGGTTATCGACAAAGTAAAAGCGATCAAGGATGACATCGTATCCGGTAAAATTGTAGTTAAAGATCCATTGCAACAATAGTAAAGATATAAATCACTTCTTATATATGATCTGAAATATTTCATATGAAGAATGAGCAATGAATTGACGGATGTGTAATCCATCTAGTTAGCCGGCTGCCCAACCAGGCAGCCGGTTTTGCTACTGTTACAGTGACCATATATGTTGAACTTAACGTTTACACAATAACGGAGAGGACAGAAGAAACCTGGAGAAGCGGAGCTAAAAGCTTTCTGCAAGAAAGCTGCATCGGAAGCATAGGCTTCGCCTTTATCCCCGGATTTTCTCCTTTATAAAAGGGAGTTCAAAAAAATCCGGGGATAACAGCGATCGAAAGGTTGTTCTGTCATCGGAGTGCCCAGTGTAACCATTTCACGTTGAACTTATATTAACCGAGAGGAGCGAACGCAAGATATGCTGTTGGAGATGGAGCAAATTACGAAGAAATACGGTAGCTTCACGGCGAACAAGGATATCCATTTTGATCTGCGCGAGGGGGAGATTCATGCTCTCGTCGGGGAGAATGGAGCAGGGAAAACGACGCTAATGCGTATGCTGTACGGGATGGAGCAACCGACAACAGGCACGATTAAAGTCCGTGGGCGCGAGGTAAGCTTTGCAACACCATCTCAGGCTATGGCGAGCGGGATTGGCATGGTGCACCAGCATTTCATGCTGTTTCCATCCTTTACGGTAGCGGAGAATATTGTCATTGGACGTGAACCTGCGGCGGCAGGGGTATTTGATCGAAAAAAAGCGGCAGCTCAGGTGGATGAATTGGGTAGACAATACGGCATGCCGGTCGACCCGTGGAAAAGAGTTGGCGAATGTCCCCTGGGTATGCAACAACGTGTAGAAATTCTTAAAGTGCTGCATCAGGGAGCAGACATCATTATATTGGATGAACCTTCGGCGGTGCTTACTCCGCTTGAAGTGAAAGAACTGCTGGCGAATATGAAATCGCTCGCGAAGCTGGGCAAAACCTTTGTCATCATCACACACAAGCTGCAAGAGGTTATGGATGTTGCGGATCGAATCACCGTACTTCGAGATGGACAAGTCACAGGTACATTAGAAGCGAAGGATACCGATGTAGAGGAGTTGTCACGTCTGATGGTCGGGCGTGAACTGGTGCGAATGGACAAACCCGCATCTGTTCCGGGTGAAGCTGTGCTTCAGGTCGAAGCCGTCCAACTCTCGGGAGCCAAAGACCGCTCTGCACTTAATAATATTCATATGAAGGTTCGCAAAGGTGAAGTGGTCGGGATAGCGGGCATCTCCGGTAACGGTCAATCCGAATTGATTCAGGTGATTGCCGGGTTGCGGAAGCCCGATGGAGGCCGAGTGCTTCTATCCGGACAGGACACGACCAATTGGCCGGTACGCCGGATTCGTGAGCATGGTCTCGCCCATATTCCGGAAGACCGCTATATGTGGGGGGCAGCGAAGGACGCCAGCGTGAAGGAGAACGGACTGATGGGGCACCATCATCGTCTGCAAAAGCGGGGCATGATCAAGGCCAGAGCAGCCAAAGCAATGGTGGAAAGCTGGATCAAACAGTTTAGCATCAAGACAGGCTCGGCGGAAACAAAAGCCCAATTTCTATCGGGCGGTAACTTGCAGAAGCTGATTGCTGCACGTGAATTTGCGCAGGATACACCGTTTCTGATTGCAGCAGAGCCTACACGTGGGGTAGATATCGGTGCAATGGAGACTATTCACGCGGAATTGTTGCGCAAGCGGAATGAGGGAGCAGGTATCCTGTTGATCTCATCCGAGTTGTCAGAGATTTTGCAATTATCGGATCGCATTATCGTGATGTATGAAGGCGAGATTGCCGGAGAACTTCCGGCAGCGGAAGCGACAGAAGAACAGATCAGCTTGCTGATGGCAGGAGGGAAAGAGCGGGTATGAATCGGGTAAAAGAAACACTTCGCGGACTTGTGCAGCCGCTACTTGCCGTATTGATTGGCTTGCTCGCCGGTGCGATCGCCATTCTGGTCGTTGGCGGCAATGTCATAGATACGTATGCCGAGATGTGGAAGGGTGCCTTCGGTAACTTCTACTTCTTCACCAATACATTGGCACGTGCCACGCCGATTATTTTGGCGGGTCTGGGTGTTGCACTGGCATTCCGCGCCGGATTTTTCAATATGGGTGCGGAAGGCCAGATGATTCTGGGCGGACTCAGTGCGGCGCTCACGGCGCTTTATCTGCCAGGGCCGGGCTGGTTCGTATGTATTGCTGCCATCTTGGCGGGAATTATCGCCGGCGGTGTGTGGTCCCTTTTTGCAGGGTGGCTGGATGCACGCTTTGGCATGAACCTTTTGATTACCACACTACTGCTTAACTATATTGCGACGTATTTTGGTGGATATATGGTTTCGTATCCATTCAAAGATAAGACAGGATCAGCAGCGATGGCGCAGACACCAATGATTGATCAGAGTGTCTGGCTGCCGAAGCTATTTCAGGGTATGGGACTGCACGCGGGTTTCATTATAGCGATTATAGCGGCGATGGTGATCTACTGGTTTACGCATAAAACGGTGACGGGTTATGAAATTCGTATGCTGGGTAGCAATCCGTCTTTTGCGGCTTATGGCGGTGTTCGCCGGATTCGTATGATGATGCTGTCCATGGTCATTAGTGGTGGACTTGCAGGTCTTGCGGGTGCTGGCGAAGTGCTAGGTACGCAGTATCGTTTCCTGGATGGCTCGTTATCCTCGGCAAGTTATGCGTGGAGCGGCATCATGGCTACATTGCTGGCGCGCTCGCACCCACTGGGTACAGCTGTAGCGGCTATTCTGCTCGCGGCATTACAGACAGGGGCGATGGGCATGGAGCGGAATACGGATGTCCCTCTGGAAGTTGGTAGCGTAATTCAGGCTGTCTTGACACTGTTTGTCTCGGCACAGATCGGTTATTCCTTCCTGAAGCGGAGAAAGGAGAAAAAGTCCAATGCAACAACTGTTTGATGCAGCCATGTTTGGCTCAACCTTGCGGATTATGACGCCGATTCTGCTCGCAGCACTTGGCGGGGCTTTATGTTCGCGCGTCGGTCTGTTTAACGTGGGTTTGGAAGGACTGGTGCTGATCGGGGCATTCTCCGCGATTGTGGGCAATTACTTGTTCGGCAATGTACTCTTGGCAGTACTGTTTTCGATTATTATCGTGATGCTGTTCTCGGCGCTTTTTGCATTTATAAGTATTAATCTCAAGGCTAACGCCATCGTCGTCGGTATATCGTTGAACTTTCTGGCGGCGGGACTCACGACCTTTGCCCTGCGGGCGATCTTCGACGTAAAAGGTGCATACTATGATAAAAATATGGTGGGCCTCCCGAAATTGGACATTCCGCTGATTAAGGATATTCCTTGGGTGGGCACGGTGTTATCTGGTCATAGCCCACTCGTATATCTAGGCATTATTATTGTTATTGCTTTACAGTTCTATCTATTTAAAAGTGTATCCGGCTTCCGTCTGCGTTCCGTGGGCGAGAATCCGATTGCAGCACAGAGCATTGGCATCAAGGTACGCGGCATTCAGTATGGTGCTGTACTGATGTGTGGTGTATTGTGTGCACTGGCTGGAGCGCAGCTGTCCCTTGGTCAGGTGACGATGTTCACCGAAGGCATGACCGCAGGTCGCGGCTTCATCGCTTTGGTTGCTACGATGCTGGGACAAGCCAACCCGCTTGGGGTGATGGGGTCTAGTATACTCTTTGGATTCATGGAAGCACTCAGTATTCGTCTGCAAGGCTTCTCTCTGCCAACCCATTTCACCATGATGTTGCCGTATATTGTAACACTGGTGGCGATGTTCTTTTTCAAAGACCGGACGTATGCGCAGGATGCATTGAAAGCAGGCGGAAGCTCACGTTAATTGTAGCAAAGGAGGAATCAGGGACGTGCATAACAAAGCTGAGCGTTTGAAAAAAACCAAAACACCGTCACCGAAAGCTGGCGCCGATTACGGAGATCGGTTGCCGCCAGGTCAGGTGCTGACGGAGAAATTCCCGATTTTGCATGAAGGGGAAGTGCCGGAGTATGACCTTTCCACTTGGGATTTGAAGGTTTTTGGTGAAGTCGAAGAAGAGAAGGTGTTCTCTCTGGCTGAGCTTCAAGCGATGCCGCAGGTGAACATGGTAAGTGATATTCACTGCGTTACCCGCTGGTCAAAATTTGATACACCGTGGGAGGGTATCCGCTTCTCGGAATTCATGAAGCTGCTGGGGGTTAAACCAGAAGCGAAGTACGTCATGATTCATGCGGACCATGATTATGAGACCAATGTGCCACTCGAAGAACTGATGCATGATGATGTATTGCTTGCGTTCAAATATAACGGCGAGCCACTCACACCGAAGCATGGATTCCCACTGCGACTGGTTGTGCCACAGCTGTATTTCTGGAAGAGTGCAAAGTGGGTGCGTGGGCTGGAGTTTATGACAGAGGATCGCAACGGCTTCTGGGAAAGCAATGGTTTCCACCATTTTGCCGATCCGTTCAAGGAACAGCGTTTCTCGGGTGAGGATCTGCCGATTCCTGAGGATGAGTGGACGAAGAAGGAGTTTGATTAAGATGTTGATGCCGATTTTGCAGATTCATTCGGAAGATATGCCAGCGTATGCTGTCGTGTGCGGTGATCCGGCTCGTGCGGAGAAAATTTCCCGAAAGTTGGAGAATGCCAGAGAGCTCGCGTTCAGCCGCGAATATCGCACATTTGTAGGTGAGTATGAAGGCATTCAGATGGCCGTGGTTAGTCATGGGGTAGGTTCACCGGGTGCAGCTGTGTGCTTCGAGGAATTGATTCGCGCAGGAGTGAAAACCCTGATTCGTGTAGGCACAGCAGGCTCATATACAGCCGATTATCCAGCAGGTAGCGTTATTGTCAGCACTGCGGCTGTACGCTCCGATGGGCTGACACGTCAGCTAGTACCAGATGGCTTCCCGGCGGTGGCGGATATTGATGTGACCAGCGCATTGGTTGCTGCTGCACGTGAGACAGGCAGTGGTAAAGGTGAGGCTGTGAGTGGTAAGGCAGGAACAGAAGCTGGAGCAGCATCATTCACAGGTGTGGGGGCTACCAAAGTTGGCGTGGGAATCACAGTAACACTGGATGCATTCTTTACAGGGGTAGAGGAGATTTCACACCGTAAATACAAGCAGGCTGGAGCACTTGCCGCCGAGATGGAGATCGCTGCACTCTATATCGTAAGCACCTTGCGTGGTGCACGGGCTGGAGCCATTGTAGCGATTGACGGCTTCGCAGACAGTGATCTTGCTGCCGAGTATGATCCGCATACCGATGCGGTCGCTAAGGCTGTGGAGCACGAGATCAATGCAGCGCTACGCGCACTTGCTACACTTGCTCGCCAAGATCAGGCGACAAGATAGCTTAAACATAATGTGAACGTCCACTGAGAGTGGACATTTTGTCAGACGTCCTTCTACGGTCATGAATATGGCCGGAGGGCGTCTTTTTTACATCGAGAAAAGTTATCCTATCATCGGAGTGTAGTGTGTAAGAACTTTTGTTCAGCTGATGTAGCTCAGAATGATTTTGAAATCATTGGGTAATTATATACAGGAACAGAATCCAACATGAGATTGCAAAAGGAGGATTTACACGATGACACAGAACAATCAACCTCAGGATGAAGCAAAACTTCGCAATAAACTGGATGAAGATGGCGACTCCTTGATGGAGAAAAAGAAGATCTTGAATGGCGTGGACATTGAGCCACAGGCGGATGATTGGGCAGCTAAACCATCACCGGTTGCTTATAACGAAGAAATCAATACAACCTCCAAAAAATAGTATTAATCGACAGAGCAGGTACCTTAGGGTATCTGCTTTTTCGTCCTAGTATAATATTATAAATACATAATAAGGAAAGGTGGAGGGAACAAATATGAAGAATACCATACAGATCCGAAATGCACAGCTTGCTGACTATCCTGGTGTATCTACGTTGTTGGATCAATTACACGAGTTACATGTACAGGCAAGACCGGACATTTACAAACCTTTGCACCCCAGGCTTGGAGAAAAGGAGTATACCGATTGGCTTGCGAAGGATGATCGTTACCTCTATGTAGCGGAACAAGTAGAGGCTGGTAAAATTGTCGGCTTCAGTAGCGCACAGCTGAGCATCATTCAGGACCATTCGCTTTTTGCGGATCGCAGGATGTTATACCTCCACGAACTCGTGGTGGATTCAAGTCACCAAGGACATGGAACAGGCAAACGATTAATGCAGACCATGTTGGATCTGGGAAGAGAGCTTCAGGCAGACCACTTAGAATTAACGGTTTCTACATTCAACTCGCATGCACAGGCTTTTTATGAACAGATGGGGCTAAGGGTGCGTAGCAGCAGAATGGAGTTTCCATTTTAAGTGTAATTCGAGTAGTGGAATAAGTATGAGCATGAAGACTACATACACAAAATGTTCGATAATAAAATAAAATAAGTCCTTGAATACCCCGTGGGGGTATGTTAATCTGAATGAAGAACGAAAGAAAAGGGGTGTTATGATGGAACATCAAAGCCATCCCGAAGAGCCGGTATACACTGCGGAACATCAGTCCGAGCAACAAGCGGATTCATGCCACGCCGTGAACCTCGATAAAGACGGCAAGCCCATTCGTAAAAGCCATCATTCGCAGGAGATGAAGGGCAACCTGATCTCTCGTTTGAACCGGGTCGAGGGTCAGATTCGCGGCATCAAAGGGCTGATTGATAAGGACACATACTGTGATGATGTGTTAACCCAGATCGCTGCAGCACAGTCTGCGCTCAATTCGGTAGGCAAGCTTTTGCTGGAAGGGCATATGAAGAGCTGTATTGTGGAACGTATTCAGGCCGGCGAACACGAAGTCGTGGATGAATTACTGGTTACCGTTAGAAAACTGATGAAGTAATGTGCAGATGCTAAACTATATATTTTGAACTAATCATTTACACAGAAACGGAGTGCCCATGTAAATATTCTTTAGTTCAATTTATATAGTAGATACGAACATACTCAATCGAGGAGGAATGGAACATGTCTAATGTTACGTTGAATGTCAAAGGGATGTCTTGTAATCACTGTGTAAAGTCCGTTGAAGAAGCGGTGAAAAATGCGGGTGCAAATGGTCAGGTGGATCTGGCAGCCGGAACAGTAGCTGTAGAATATAATGAGCAGGCGGTTACCGTAGATCAGATCAAAGCCGCAATTGAAGATCAAGGATACGACGTCGTTTAATTGATTCGAGAGAAGTTCATTAACGAAAGATGGCAGTACAGGCTTAGACTTCTTGATTCTCAGTTGAACTTGATTATACAAGGGAGGGTTTAAGCCTGATTTTCCGTCCTGAATATACCCCTATGGGGTATACAAATCGTTCGAAAGGAGCTGACATGATGACAACGGGCGCATCTGAAAATATAGAACCTGTACCAACTCCTGTACCTGTGGAGAATTCAGGTCTCAAGACAACCCTACACATTACGGGAATGACCTGTGCAGCATGTTCTACACGTGTGGAGAAGGGGTTGTCCCGCATGGAAGGCGTACATGAAGCTAATGTGAACCTTGCCATTGAACAGGCAACCATCTCGTATGATCCCAAAACGACCAGTGTGAACGCATTACGGGACAAAGTCGCGGCACTTGGCTACGGTACGGTGACAGAATCCGTCGATCTGGATATTACGGGAATGACCTGCGCAGCCTGTTCTGCACGTATTGAGAAAGGGCTGTCGCGGTTGCCGGGTGTCACCCAAGCTAACGTTAATCTGGCGCTGGAGACAGGGCATATTGAATATGCAGCGGGTACCCTCAAACCGTCCGATATTACAGCCAAAATCAAACAGCTAGGCTATGGCGCTGCATTGCAATTAACACAGGAGGAATCGACCTCTGTTCGGGAACGGGAGCTACAGCGTAAGAAATGGAAATGGATGATCTCCGCACTCTTGTCCATTCCGTTATTGTGGGCAATGGTTGCCCATTTCTCCTTTACATCGGGCATTTATGTACCTGAGCTGTTTTTGAACCCATGGTTCCAGCTGTTACTGGCGACACCCGTGCAATTTGTGATTGGATGGCAGTTCTATGTAGGTGCATATAAAGCGCTTCGCAATGGTAGTGCTAACATGGACGTGCTTGTGGCACTCGGAACAAGCGCCGCCTTTTTTTATAGCCTGTATCTGACGCTCACGAGCGGGTACTTACCTGATGCCAGTATGGGTCAGAGTATGGATCATGGTGCAATGGGAACGGGTATAGGAACTGCTGCAGGATCTACCGCTATGCCGATGGTGGAGTTGTATTATGAGACAAGTGCGATTTTGATTACGTTGATTTTACTTGGAAAATGGTTCGAGGCTGTGGCGAAAGGGCGCTCTTCACAGGCGATTAAAAGCTTGATCGAACTCGCTCCTCGTGAAGCACGTGTTATCCGTGACGGACAGGAAGTTTTGATTCCGGCTTCCTATGTAGCCGTTGGTGATCTGGTTCTGGTAAAACCTGGAGACAGCATTCCGGTGGACGGTATCGTAGAAGAGGGTCAATCCTCTGTCGATGAATCCATGCTGAGTGGAGAGAGTCTACCTGTCGATAAAAAGCCTGGCGATCCCGTCACGGGTGCAACGCTGAACAAAAACGGTGTTCTTCGTATTCAGGCGACCCGAGTTGGCTCAGATACGGCTCTATCGCAAATTATTAAAGTGGTCGAACAGGCACAGGGATCAAAAGCACCTATTCAGCGGATTGCCGATGTGATCTCAGGAATATTTGTGCCTATTGTGGTGGGGATTGCCGTACTGACCTTTTTGATCTGGTATCTGTTTGCAAGTCCGGGGGACTTCGCCGGATCGTTGGAAAAAGCGATAGCTGTGCTCGTTATCGCCTGTCCATGTGCGCTCGGGCTGGCGACACCGACCTCTGTCATGGCTGGTTCAGGTCGTGCGGCGGAATATGGCATTCTGTTTAAAGGCGGTGAACATCTGGAGTCAGCCCAGCAGATTCAGACGGTTGTGCTCGACAAAACAGGGACCGTTACCCAAGGCAAGCCTATATTAACTGATGTTATTGCTGCACCCGGCTGGACGGAATCAGAGTTGCTTAAACGTGTTGGAGCGGCAGAGCAAAGCTCGGAGCACCCGTTAGCCGAGGCGATTGTGAACGGTATTCGGGAGAAAGGTCTGCTTTTGGAATCGGCCGCATCGTTTGAGAACATCCCTGGTTATGGTGTCCGTGCAAAGGTATCTGCTGAAGAGATTCTCGTGGGAACACGCCGCTTGCTGGCAGATGCGAACGTAGAGGTACCGGAGGAAGGCATACAGCAGATGAGCGCTTTGGAGGAACAGGGCCGTACGGCTATGCTGGTTGCTTCTCAAGGCCAGTGGGCGGGCATCATTGCGGTGGCGGATACGATCAAGGATACTTCTCGGGAGGCCATTGGACGGCTTCAATCTATGGGAATCGATGTCATTATGATTACGGGAGACAATGAACGAACAGCTCGTGCGGTAGCAGAGCAAGCGGGCATCCAGAACGTTTTGGCAGAAGTTCTCCCGGAAGGCAAGGCGGCGGAAGTGAAAAAATTGCAAGAGAGTGGCCGAAAGGTTGCCATGGTTGGAGATGGCATCAACGATGCCCCCGCACTGGCTACAGCCGATATCGGAATGGCGATTGGAACCGGAACCGACGTAGCGATGGAAGCCGCAGATATTACGTTGATGCGTGGTGACTTAAACAGCATTGCAGATGCCATCGAGATGAGCCGCCGCACGATGGGCAATATCAAGCAGAATCTATTTTGGGCACTTGGCTACAATGTGATTGGCATACCGATCGCGGCCGCGGGATTTCTGGCTCCGTGGCTGGCAGGGGCTGCAATGGCATTCAGCTCGGTGTCGGTTGTGCTGAACGCCCTGCGGTTGCAGCGGATGAAGCTTGCTCGAACGAAGTCATAAGATAAGAGATTAACACATGGGTAAGAAGAGCTATGTAACAGATCAACGAATGATTCTTTAAAATACGCGGCTCGCTTCACGGCGAACTGCGTATTTTTTTACGCAAAAGCGGTCATAAGCCAACCAAGATTGACATTCATGAAAATAAACCCAGCTTCATTCATGAAAATGCGGGCCGAATTTTCTGAATATTACGAAAGTATATTGACAATATAGACATATACCTTTAAAATTTAAACGATCGTTTAATTCAAACGGATGTTTAAATCAAATTTAAATTATTTTTTTAAAAATGGAGGAACTAAATTATATGCTGCAAGCTCTACGTGCATTGTTTAAAAAACCACCAGTGATCATAGGCATTGTTACTGCACTGATGTTTCAGGTTATCTTTAGTGTGATCTGGATGACCGCATATTCCGGTGTGAACGATCGGACGAAAGAATTAACTGTAGCTATTGTGAATGAGGATGGTGAACTCTCCAAAGGGATTGCGGATCGATTGGCAGAAACATTGCCTTTCCATACCGTGGCTAACCTGAGTGCCTCTGAAGCACTGGATCAATTGAACCATCATCAAGTGCACATGGTGCTGGACATTCCGGCAGGATTTAATCAATCCCTTCAAACGGCTGGCGCTACAGCCGAGATCAAATATACGATCAATGAAGCCAATCCGGTAACGATTAAAAGTATGATGCAAGGTGTGTCACAGAGCGTGACCAACACCATTAACAAACAAGCTTCCGCGCAAGGTGTGCAAACTGTACTTACCGCTTCGGGGGCTTCTGCCGATCAAGCTGCTCAGGCCGCTACGAACCTGACCAACCGGGTGGAAGGCAAGACGACATCGATTAATCCGGTGAACGGCATGAACAATCAGATGGTACCGATGATGATGGTGCTTGCCTCTTATGTAGGCGCCATGATTATGGGCATGAATCTTCAAGTGGCTATGGGCATGTTGTCTTCAATGTATTCTCGCATGACATTGTTCGGTGCCCGAGTCGTCATTAATGTAGGTTCTGCATTGGTCGTTTCTTTGCTTGGTTCTTCTCTGATCGTGGCATTGGGAGGACAGATTGCACAAGGGTTTGTAGCCTTCTGGTTGTTCCAAGCACTGTTCCTGTGTACGTTCATGTTTTTCTCCCAGTTCTTCCTGATTTGCTTTGGACCGGCAGGAAGTGTGTTTAACATTATCTCGCTATCCCTGCAACTGGTGTCATCCGGTGCGATGGTGCCGCGTGAATTGTTGAACAGCTTCTATAGCGGCATCGGTCACTACTTGCCTGCAACCTATGCGGTTCAGGGTATTCTAAGCGTGCAACTGGGTGGCCCGGGCGTGCAGTCTGCCGCAGGTTCCATCGTTGTTGTACTGCTGATTGCTGTTGCGCTGTCGCTTGTTGTGACGCTACTCAAAAAAGGACGCAGACCAGCTGGCGTACCAAGCCCGGCTCCAGCAAACAGCTAATATACGCAGGCATTATGAAGCTGCCTCATTTCTACCAAGCACCCCGGTGATTTTCATCGGGGTGCTTGGTGTAATATAATAGATGAGATGAAGTGAGGGCTACAGTCTGCGTAAAATACTGTAGCGACTGACATGAACGGATAAGAGGAGAGAAATAAATGACGGAACCGGAATTGGATATCAAAACGAGGATATTGCTTGCAGCTAAAAAACTTTTTGCATTACAAGGGTATGACGGGACGAGTGTTCGTCAAATCTGTGATGAGGCGGGGGCGAATGTGTCGCTGGTGTCTTATCATTTTGGCGGTAAAGAGAAAGTGTTCGATGCACTATTTGAGCATTTTTTCCCCGAACATATTCTGAGTAAGTTAGCTGCAGAATCGATGTCCCCTGTAGAAGGTATCCGCCGAATTGTTGGTGAAGTCGTGAGGTTTACGATGACGGATCGCGAGATGAGTGACATTGTACAGTTGGAGATTACCCTGCGTACTCATCGGACTGCAACGGTGTTTCAATATCTGGATCCGGTCTGGAATAAAGTAAGAGAGTATCTACAGCAAGGTAAAGATGAGGGACTGTTCAAGATTGAATCTTCATCCTATGCCATGCTTCAGGTTATGGGCGTAGCACTTGCGCATAAGCGGGCCAAGCACTCGCGTTTTGGTTTTGATTATCAGGATATGAATACAGAGGAACTTGCCGAAGAGACGGTAGAGTTCGTACTTCGAGGATTAGGAGTGAACAGCCATGAATGAAACGATTGAACTGATGATGAGACATCGCTCTGTACGTAAATTCAAACCAGACCCGGTCAGTGAGGAGCAACTCGCAGCTATTGTTGCGGCGGGACAGATGGCATCCTCTTCAAGCAATGTACAGGCTTACTCGGTGATCGCTGTGACAGATCAAGAGCAGAAAGCCAAACTGGCTGAGCTTGCCGGGGGCCAGGCTTATGTCAATGAATGTCCGGTCTTTCTCGTATGGTGTGCTGACCTATATCGATTGAAGGATGCAGCGGCGCGTCATCTTCCGGAGAAGGAGTCTTATGCGGACTCCACCGAAAACTTTATGGTAGCTACGATTGATGCTGCCCTTGCTTCTCAGAATGCTGCTCTTGCAGCCGAATCGCTCGGTTTCGGCATTGTATATATCGGCGGAATCCGCACTCGTATTGAAGAAGTAGCTACATTGCTCCAATTACCGGATGGCGTTTATCCAGTATACGGGATGTGTATCGGGGTTGCGGATCAGGAAACCGGTATCCGGCCACGTCTTCCAGTGAAGGCGGTATTACATCATAATCACTACCAGCCTGCTCAGACCCTGGAAGGTGTTCAGGAGTATGATGTGACCACGACGGAATACTTGAAAGAACGTACCCACGGTGAACGCGCAACCCCGTGGTCTGAACTCATGGCGAAGCGTCTTACCGAGCCTGCTCGTATGCAGGTGAGAGCATTCCTTGAACGCAGAGGGTTCTTGAAGCGGTAATGAAATAGATAGATTAATAGTAAATTCAAAATTAGTTTCAAAAGCCAGTAGGACAGAATTGAACAGCTACTCCAAGGTTAGTTGGATATGCCAACGTATGCTTAGTGGAGAGCCGCTCAACAAGAATCCGACTGGCTTTTTCGTGCTTATGCCCTCGTTCAGTGTTGCTTTATTGCTGCGTTCTCTTATTCTGGCAGGCGATAAAAACGCTTGGTGTTCCGGTAAAAAAGACGTGTGGCTCGCTCGATTCCCATACCTGTAACCTCACTCCAGGCCTGAATCACCTGACGTGTCATAGCCGGGTGTGTCATCTTGTCTTGAAACGGCCCTTCAAAAGGCCAAGGCCCATCGGTCTCGGCCATCACTTGCTCTGCTGGATATTGCCTTGCGAGTTCGCGGATCTCCGTGTCGTATAGAATATCGGGTGTAAAGGAGATATAATACCCGTTGTTTGCCATACGCCGAATGGTCTGTTTTGATCCTTTGAACCAGTGAAAGTGGGCGCGTGTAAATTGATGTTTCTCCAGCAGTTCGCAGGCTATATCGGCATCCTCATACACGGCATGCAGGATGATGGGTTTATGGTGTTTTTTGGCGAGTATGATGAACTGCTCCAGCAGATCAATATATCCGTTTTGGTCAAAGCTAAGGCCTGCTCGCTGTGCTTCTTCACGGTTGTAATAGGGCAAGCCTACCTCACCGATGGCAATAGCATGTCCAATGTTTTCTTCAATCCAAAGAAAGAACTTTTCTTGCTCGTTGAGGGAGGGAAGTTGCTGTTCGGGATGATAGCCAAACGCCGGGTAGATGTAACGCGGATGCTGTTTAGCAAGTTCCAGATTGGCCTGAGCAGAAGCCAGATTCATGGAAACCGCAATGACGGCTTCGACCTGATGCGATGGTAAGCTTAGCAACATCTTCTCCTGTTCCTCGGGAGTGTATTTATCAAAATGAATGTGGGCATCGATTAATGGTGCAAACGTTGGAGAATGCATGGGGGAGTGCCTCCTTATATCGTAGGTATATATATATATAACGCCGATTTCATGGTGTCGGATCACCCATATTAGGAAAAATATAACTAAAAACCCGCGCTATCAAGATAGGCGGGCTTTCTGCTGTTCTTCTTTCATCCACTGGGCAATCTGCCGTTTGCGTTCGAGAAAGGCAGGCTCTTCTGTTATTTCATCTCGTCTTGGACGGTCAAAAGGAACATGTACCTCGTGTAGCACAGCCGCCGGTCGATTGGATAATACATAGACCCGATCCGCCAGTAGTAGTGCTTCCTCGATATTATGGGTGATGAATAGCACCGAGCGACGATTCTGTTCCCAGATATCTAGCAACCAGCGTTGCATGTCGCTCCGCGTCAGAGCATCGAGCGCGCTAAATGGCTCATCAAGCAGCATCAGTTCCTGCGGGCTGAGCAGTGCACGAAGGAAAGCAACACGCTGTTGCATTCCGCCTGACAGTTGATGAGGATATGCCCGCTCGAAGCCTGCAAGGCCAACGCTGCCCAGCCACTGTCTTGCCTCTGCGAGCGCTTCGGCACGCGGAGCAACGGGAGCAGTGAACGTTGTAGCAGAAGCGATCTCACCTGCCAGCAACACATTGTCTTCAATGGTTCGCCATGGGAAAAGGGCAGGTTGCTGCGGCATATAGCTGATATGTCCGCGTTGTCCCGTAACCTGCTTGCCATTCATGAGCACTTCGCCGTCCTGTGGCTTGAGCAGGCCGCCGATGATGTGGAACAGGGTACTTTTCCCGCATCCGGAAGGGCCAACGATGGCGACAAACTCCCCTTTTTGTACCGTAAGGGACAAGCCATTCAACACAGACAGTTTCCGCCGCCGTTCCTTGAAGGACACATGCAAGTTAACAATGTCTAGCGCGGGAGGAACCGAAATGGAACCCGGACCATTCGTTTTATCCTTCGGGTATCTTTTCATAGGGAATCACTTCCTAAGTACATAATACGTTAACCTCTGCTATGCAAAACTAGCGCTTCTGTGGGCGCCAGCGAACGAGCAGCTTCTCTAACAGCGCAATGAGCAGGAAAAGAAGCAGGCTGAGTGCCACGATAATCATGATGGCAACAAAAAGGCGATCCGTGCGGTAAGCCGATTTCTGCAACATCATATAATAACCGATGCCTTTGTCGGCACCAATCCATTCCGCGATGATGGCACCCATGACACTGTATGTGGCGGCGATTTTGACACCGGAAAATATCGATGGAAGGGCATGCGGAAGCTCCAGTTTCCAAAAAATATGACGGCGATTCGCACCTGCCATGCGCATATAGTTCATCATCGCCGCATCCGTGCGTGTTAGACCGTCCATGGCAGCGACTGCTACCGGGAAGAAGCAGACCAGAATGATAGTAATCAATTTGGGTAGCAGGCCAAAGCCGAACCAGATCAGCAGGAGCGGTGCGAGTGCGATGGTCGGGATATTTTGACTAAGAATAAGTAGTGGATACAAAGCTGACTTCAGAAAAGGGATCAGATGCAGCACCATCGCAATGAACAGACCGACCGCTGTCCCGGCGACAAATCCGATAAGGGTTAGCTGAATCGTTGCAGAGGCGTGCATACCCAATCGGTCAGCCTGAGACGCTGCTTCGCGAGCGATATCGGACGGGGCGGGCAACATCCATTTCTCAATGTGGAATAGGGAGACGGCCCCTTGCCATATCGCAATAAAGAGAATAACCGCCACAAGGGGCGGCCATACACTTCTGAAATAGGTAAACATTAGCGATATTTCTCCGTCAGTGTATCCATGCTGAATCCGTCCGGGCTATGTGCGATTTTGATCTGGGAGATGATACTTGGACTACCGGCTTCCACAAGCACCTCGTGCATTTTGCGAACAACCTCCAGCAGTTCATCCAGTTCGCCTTCCATGGTGGTATCTAGCGCATTGACCTGATATTTCAGGCCGGATTGCTGAATCACTTCGATGGCACGGTCTACGTATGGATAGGAGTTCTCGCCGTTCGGTGTTTTGGGAATAACCTGAATACTGAGTAATGTACTTGCCATGAGAGATTAATGCTCCTTTCGGGTGTGGGTGGATAAGTAGATATGGTCGTTGTACTCTATACCACTCCGATTGCAGTTCCCTCCCTAGATCGCTGTTATCCCCGAATTTTTAAATTCATCTTATAAAAATATTTCAATGTCTACACGGACACTTCAATGACAGAATAACCTTCCAATCCCTGTTATCCCCAGATTTTTTTGATTCCCTTTTCCAAAGGGGAAAATCCGGTGATAAAGGCGACCGCTCCGCTTTTTCAGGTTTTTTCTGTCCTTTCCGTTATGGTGTAAATAAATAGTTTAAATTATCAAGACGAGTAAATTCGGGGATGCGGGTGACTGCTTCGCTTCTTTAGAAGGGTTCTGTCCTCTCCGTTTCTTGTGTACAAAAAATTCAACTTATCCATTAAGCTGTGGAAAAAATTCAAGAGAAAGCGTACTTCTGAGGTAGCTTTCCATAGAAAGCCCTATAAGTGATCGCTTCGCTTCTTCAAGTTTTTCCTGTCCTCTTCGTTCAAAACGTGTAAATATCAAAGTTCATGGTTACATTTAGATTTAATATTACTGTGGTAAAAATTCGTTGGTGTATGCTTTCGTTACATCAATCTCTTTATCCAGCAGTTTCTTGCTGAACATCCAGTCGGTGTAGTTCTTCCACACCTCTTCCTTTTGTTCACCCCAGCGAGGGGCATCATCTTTGTATTTCGGGCTGAGCCACTTTTGACTTGCGAGTACTAATTCTTTGTCCAGGTCGGGAACAGCTTTGATCAAAATGTTCGCTGCTTCTTCAGGGTGATCAATCGCATATTGATATCCTTCAGAAGTGGCCTTCAGGAAAGCTCTCACCAGTTCAGGGTCTTTCTGAATCGTCTGTTCATTGGTCACGAGTACAGGGGTGTAATAGTCCAGCGCTTTGGCATAATCCTTCACATATAACATGTCAATCGGTTCCCCGCGTAATTCAGCCTCAATTCCTGTCCAGGCATAGAAAATCCACGCAAAGTCGATGTCCCGTTTCACAGCTGTGAAGAAGTCGGCATCGCCCATGTTAATCTTTTTGACTTTGGATACGTCAGCACCTTCGCCCTCCATAATGGATTGCATCACCGCTTCTTCCACCGGGGAACCCCAGCCGCCGTAAGTTTTACCTTCAAAGTCTTTGGGTGATTTGATCTTACGATCCACTGGAGCGGCAAAACCGGATGTATTATGCTGAATAACTGCGGCAATCGACACAAGGGGAACGTCCTGCGTACGCGCCTGAGTTACACTTTCCTGATAACTGACGCCAAACGGTACCTCACCCGAGGCAACCATCGTATCCGCACCGCCGGCTCCTGGCTGTACAATCTCCACATTTAAACCTGCTGCTTTATAAAAACCTTGGTCCACCGCTGCATACAGACCGGTATGATTCGTATTTGGAGTCCAGTCGAGCACGACCTTTACATCTTTCCGTGCAGTACCGCTCCCCTGGTTGGTTTGGTCCGAACCTGTCGCACCTTGCTGCTCTGTTGGAGCGGCTTCTTTGCCACCACATGCAGCTACGGTAACGAGTAGCACACACATGAGTAACATTCCCATCGTTTTACGCCATTTCATCGTGTTTCTCTCCTTCGGTATGTCCGGCCGGATGGCACGGGGGTACTCCTTGGCTTCATATCCAATCCCTTTGCATAAATCGACGGATTTATACGTGCGGGTTATCCGAATAACGTCATTTTTCTGTTTCTGCTTGTCAAAAGAAAACAAAAAAAGCGCCCCGTAATCTGGGACGCGTGCAGGCGTGAGAGAGTGGCGTTCAGCTTATAGCTGTGCCGTTGCAATATACTCCGATTCCTACGCTGGCATGATCCAGATCAGGTCTAAGGGTTAGTATCTTGATGGGATACACTCTCAGCCGGCCAATTCCGACTCCCCTGGGAAACTATGAAGTTACGGGCATTACTAGGTGTAATTATAGGCCAGTGACGGGAGTGTGTCTAGTCGGTAAATCGTTCACAGAATGTTCACTTATGTGAGTGTAGCCCGATTGTCTATAATGATCCAAGTTACAGAAAGGATGAGTGTATTGCCAGTAAGCAAGAAACAACAAGTGATTTTTGGACTTATGATGTGTACAGGAATGGTCGTAGTGATGATGACCTTCAATCTATGGCATACGGGGATGTTAAGTCAGATGTCCGTGCCGCAGCTATTGCTCCAATTTGTAATCTGTTTTGCCATCGCCTTTTTGGTGGAGTCGTTCATCGTGGGACCGATAGCGAGAAAAATCACATTTTCCTTCTCATTTGCGAGGTCGAGTAAAATTAAAGGTTTAGTTACGATGTCCTTTTTCATGGTAATCGGCATGGTTTTGCTCATGTCTTTATATGGCATCATTACAGCCTATACTGCAGGTCAGCTAGAAGGAGATTCCGTAATCAATGCGTATCTTCATACGATTGTACGTAACTTCGGTCTGGCATTGCCTTATCAGTTGATTGTACTCGGGCCGCTAGTGCGTTATGTATTTGGCAAGTTGTTCAAGGAACCAGCAGCCGTTGCGTCGGTTTAAATCATCGTATCGTTATCCATCATAACAAAAGTATTTCCTGGGCAATCCTGTGGTTTAAGAAGTTCTAGCGTAAGCGATCCAAAACAAAATACCAATAACCACAGCGGCAATAATGATGGTAGTGAAAACTCCGCTCAACCATGAACCTCGCTGGGCTTGGCGGGCAAGTTCATCTGCTCTTTGTTTGGCGGCTTCGCCCTCGGATGAATTCAGATGGTTTGGGTCCATATTCATGCAATATCTTCTCCCCTCGACAGCTTAATTTACCATAGTCTGAACTGTTATATAGGACAACTCATATATATTTGAAAAACGGTTACTCGACTAATTGTTTAATGGAAGCTAAAGCCATGACGATACTAATTGCAAGAAGGAAAATACCTCTGAATTTAATACGTATGATGTCGGAAAGTATTAACTCGTCTTTATTCCGGTTGAAAGGCCAGGAATTCGGTATGAGCAGGGCTCTGATTCCAAAGACGAGTCCGAATAAACTAATCAACAGAAAGATGATGAAGAAAAACATAAATTCACCCCTTGTTGTTTTAGAAGTTATTTCAATTGTACTTGATCCAGCTTTGGAAAGATACGTAAACGGGCATATATGAGTTGCAATGTTGTTCTGTCTTCGTATATACTGAGAAACACAATTACAGATCGGATCATGCCGTTGAAGAGAATCCAACTCAGAGGCGTTTTCGCCAGGGAGCGAATTGAAATTATCCCAAGTTAACCGGAACCGCCCGTTATCGCGGACCAAGAGGCTGATCAGGAGATTTGAACTGATTTGGCAAGTTGGGTGGCACCGCGAGCAGAGCGCTCCTCGTCCCAAGGGATGAGGGCGCTCTTTGTATTTTTTTAGCCAAAGGAGACGGTGATCATGTTAGACATGAAGTGGGTTCGTGCACATGCAGAAGAGGTTCAGGCGGCGGCAGACGGGAAAAAGATCAAGGTGGATATTGCTGTGTTACTACAGCGGGATGACGAGCGCAAGGTACTTTTGCAGCAAACAGAAGAATCGCGTCGTCAGCGTAATACACTATCGGCTGAGATCGGGAAGCTCATGCAGTCGGGTGAGCGTGAGCAAGCGGAGAAGATGCGGGCACAGGTTAAACAATTGAATGAACAGCTGGAGCAAGAGGAAGCCAAGCTGGCGGTAATCCAGGAGGAAGTGACCAGACTGCAATGGCTGTTGCCTAATATCGTGTCGCCAGATACGCCTGTGGGCTTGTCGGATGAAGATAATGTAGAGCTACGGCGAGTGGGAGAGCTACCTGTGTTTGACTACGAGGCCAGAGATCATGTCGAGCTGGGAGAGATGCACGAACTGATCGACATTCCGCGCGGCGTGAAGATCGGTGGAACGCGAAGCTATGTATTGAAGGGGGCAGGTCTGTTGTTACACCGGGCGGTACAGCAACTTGCACTGGACCTGTTGCTGAAGCAGGGATTCACCCCGCTGGAGGTTCCACTCATGGTCAGGGAGGATACACTGGTAAACACCGGATTTTTCCCGACAGGTAGGGATCAGGTATATGAATTGCAAGGAGAGAACAAATGGCTGGTCGGCACATCGGAAGTACCGCTGGTTTCTTATTATGCGGATGAAGTGATTGATGTGAAAGAGCCCGTAAAGCTGGCCGCAATATCGACATGTTTCCGTAGTGAAGTAGGCTCGGGAGGACGGGATGTACGGGGCTTGTACCGTGTACACCAATTTGCCAAAGTAGAACAGGTCATCCTGTGTGCGCCGGATGCGGCGGAATCGGAACGGATGTTACAGGAGATTACGGGACATGCAGAGGAATTGCTGCAACGGCTTGAATTGCCCTATCGTGTAGTGGCGGTATGTACGGGAGATATGTCTCAGAAAACGTACAAACAGTATGACATCGAAACATGGATGCCAAGCCGCGAAGCATATGGGGAAACTCATTCGTCGTCGAATTTGCATGATTTTCAGGCTCGGCGTTCGAACATTCGCTGCCGTGATGAGGAGGGCAAGTTGGTCTACTGCCATACGCTCAACAATACTGCCGTAGCTTCACCGCGCATTTTGATCCCACTGCTGGAAAACCATCAGCAGGCAGATGGCAGCATTTATATTCCGGAAGCTTTGCGTCCATATATGGGCGGGGCCGAACGCCTGATTTTGCCAGAGCATGAGCAGGGTGAATAGAAGAAATACAGTGGTTTCAACTTAATGAAATGAAAGAAGCAAATAAAGAGGAGCCCTTATCGGGTTCCTCTTTATTCAAACATATGATCAATAGCCCATTGAATTTTTTTTCTGTATTTCTGGTGTTTGTATACGCTCCATAGTTCACCTGTATTTTTAACGCAGCTTCCATTCAAACTCGTTAATAATTTCGATTTTTCCGGATTGCAATGCCTTTTTCAAAACGATTGCAGGCCGTTCTCATCAGTAAGACCATCTCATCTTCTGAGCGTACCTTCGTAGATGTTGAAGTGGAAATGGCTCTCATTGCACTTTGTCATTTAACTTTAACCATCCAATGTCCGATATAAAGTATAGTAGATAGTAAAATATTAGGCGAAAAATAAATTAAACGGTTGGATGATGGGAGAATGAGACTGGACATGGACAAGAGTCGAATCAAATGGTCGTTACGAGGTATGCTTGCTCTAATTATCGCACTTACGGTTGTATTGCCTACGTCAGTTTGGGCAGCGTCAGGTGATGTCATTTCAATTGAGATTTCAGGTAGCAGTCCGCAGAAGATGAATGTGGGGGAGACTACATCCTATCAGGTGCTGGCGACGGTGGAAGGCGCGGACCATAAACAGGATGTTACCGGGGGAGTAAACTGGTCCACTAGCAATACTGCTGTGGTGACAATCACAAAAGGTAAAGTCAAAGCGATCGCTGCAGGCGAAGCTACGATTGTTGCTCAAGTGAGCGGGGTTAAAGCACAGGTGGTTGTTCAGGTGCAGGATAAAATCAAAAGCATCAAGGCTTCACCTAATGCGTATACGTTTGTAAAAGGAAACGAAGGCACGCTTCCGAAAGTCAGCATTACGCGTGCTAATGGCAAGGAAGAGGAAGTCACATCTGATATTGTATGGACGGTGTCCAGTAACCTGGCTGTGATTGAGAACGGAAAGATCAAAGGCGTCACTCCTGGTAAAGTGATGCTGCAAGGGAAGTACGGGTCGACTCTCGTTAAAGTACCGATAACGGTGACAGACACCATTAGCAAGATAGAGGTTAAGCCTGCAACAATCCAGTTAACGATCAAAAAATCTACCCCGCTTAAAGTGATGGGGACGTACTCCAGTGGCAAAACAGTCAATCTATCCAGATCTGTGATATGGACGTCATCCAATCCTGGCGTGGCAGCAGTGAAAAATGGTACGGTCAGAGGGATGAACGAAGGACAAGCCACCTTGACTGGTACGTATCAGGGTCAGACCGTTACTGTACAAGTCAACGTAGTACCTACCCTCCAGAAGCTGATTATAGGTCAGAAGAGTTTGGTTTTGTCTCCGCAGTCCAGCTCGGCTCTAGGGGTAATGGCTCAGTATGATACAGGGAAAACGTTGATGGTGACAGGAAGTGCGGTGTGGAGCAGTTCTAAGCCGAATATCGCCACCGTAACAAATGGCAGAATCGTTGCTGTAGCCAAAGGTAAAACAAGCATTACCGCGAAGTGGGGCAATAAAAAAGTGACGATACCTGTGACGGTAAAATAATGTTCCCTTTTTCCATATAAGTGTTGATCAGATCGAATTGAATCCATGTATACTATGAGGGAGGCGTACTTATGCGTCTCCTTTTTTGAACATAGAATCGAGCTTCGAGGAGTGATTATGGAAATGACCGATCAGATGAACCCGGAGAATTGGCCTGCATGGGCCACGGAACCTGTAGAAGTTGTAGGAGCTAACCCCGCTTGGAGTGCGCAGGCTGAGGAAGAAATTGCGCAGTTAAGAGAGCTTTTGAAACACCTGGAAATACATACATTCGAACATATAGGGAGCACATCCATACCTGGTTTGTCTGCCAAGCCAATTATTGATCTGATGGGGAAGGTGCAGTCCTGGGATGACATGGAGCGCATTGCCGAGAAGTTGAACCCTGTAGGCTGGAACTACGTTCCGCCTGAACTGGATGGCCGGGAATACAGACGATTCTGGGTCAAAGTTAAAGATGGGAAACGAGCTGTGCATCTGCATCTCATGCGTCCAGATGAGGAACGCTGGGAGCGACAGATCCGGTTTCGGGATGCACTGAGATCTCGGCCGGATTTGGTGAAGGCCTACGCCGAACTGAAAATCAAGCTTGCAGATGAGAATAAAGACGACAGAGAATCGTATACCACTGCCAAAACCGAATTCATCTTAAAGGTTCTGGATGGACGGCTGTGAAGCATCAGAACGGGCTGTCCATTAAAAATAGATGGGTCTACTTCATCGCCGTGATCATCACGATGGCAGCGGGACTAGCTTCCAGAACATATGGAGCGGTTTTGCCGAAATGGATGTATGAGCATTTTGGAGATGCGCTATGGGCAGGCATGATCTATTTTGGCGTACGTATGGTATTCATTCACTTGAGCCGTGCGAGAGCAGTCTGGATCAGTGTTATATTCAGTTGGGTCGTTGAATTCTCTCAAATGATTCAGGTACCTTGGCTGAACGATCTGCGTTCGACGTTGTTGGGAGCTCTGATATTGGGTCGTGGATTTCTAGTTAATGATTTAATCCGATACCTAATCGGCATATTATGTGTTTATTTTATAGACCGTTTTATCTTGACTAGATTTATACGTTTATAGAGTCAATTCATAAATAGGAGGTACGCTGAATGAATATCGATAAACTTTTTGCAGCATCCCCTGAGTTTGAAACCGAACGGTTGTACCTCAGACGTCTTACGATGGATGACCTCGATGAATATTATGCATTTGCATCTGACCCGAAAGTTAGTGAGCAAAGCTTGTGGCAGTGCCATCAAAGCAAGGATGATTCCATCGGTTATCTGGAGCGAGTGCTGCGAAACTATGAGCAAAAAACGGTATATCTCTGGGCTTTTGTGCTGAAAGAAACGGGAACGCTGATTGGAAGAGGTGGCATTTTCCATCTGGATGAATTCATGCAGAGCGGGGAACTGGGGTACGCCATTGGTAGCGCCTATTGGGGCAAGGGGCTTGCCGCGGAAGCCATGCAACCTATCGTTGATTACTGCTTCGAGCAACTGGGGTGTAACCGGCTGGAGGGTAAATGCAATGCGGGCAACATCGGCTCTGCGCGTGTGATGGAAAAGCTGGGCATGGTGCAAGAAGGGGTGTTACGCAAGCAGTTGAAAATTAAAGGTGTGTTTACCGACCAGAAAATGTACGCCCGCATCCGGGATGATCTATAATATTAGATTAACATGAGCTGTCTTACAGCGACCAAGGAGGAAACCTTATGATCTATAGCATTATTTCCCGTTCCGTATGGGAGGAAGTGTCCAAAGGAGACACATATGCACCAGAGAGTTTAGAAACGGACGGCTTTATTCATTGTTCCACCGCAGAGCAGATTCCATGGGTAGCTGAACAGTATTATGCGGGACGTACCGACCTGTTGCTGCTCGGGATTGAAGAGAGAACGTTGAAGGCAGAGCTGGTCTATGAAGATTTGTATGAATTAAATGAGCTGTTTCCACACATCTATGGAGAGTTGAATCTGGATGCAGTAAGTAAGGTATTGAAATTTGAACCGAATGCAGACGGCACGTTTTCTTTCCCGGCATAACTTTCTGAAATGGGGGTAAGACGGATGGACATGAATCAGGCTTTTTTGGAAACAGCGGAGAAACAGTTCCTTTACTACAAGCAGCTTGGTGAACGCGCAATGGAGCAATTGGAGACGGAGCAGTTGTTTCAAACGTGGAACGAGGACACCAACAGTATTACGGTCATCGTAAAGCATTTGTGGGGCAATATGCGATCCCGCTGGACGGATGTGCTAACAACGGATGGTGAGAAACCATGGCGTGAGCGTGATGCCGAATTCGTGGGTGATTTTCATACGAGGGAAGAGTTGCTTGCCAAGTGGGAAGAGGGCTGGGACTGTCTGCTGGGAGCGCTGCGTTCGTTTACTCCGGATCACATGTCTCAGATCATATATATTCGGAATGAGGGCCATACCATTATGGAGGCGATTATGCGGCAGTTGGCGCATTATCCGTACCATGTGGGGCAGATTGTGCACACGGCCAAAATGTTAAAAGAAACGTCGTGGGATAGTCTTTCTATCCCCAGAAACGGGTCAAATACTTATAACGAAGGCAAGTTTTTGAAACCAAAGACCAGAAAACATTTTACAGAGGACGAGCTTGAATGAGTTTTAGAGAAAAGAGGGATTACAAACGATGACACAAATTGCGTTGATACGTCACGGCAGTACGGCATGGAATAAAGAAAAACGTTCGCAGGGACAGACAGACAATCCGCTTGATCAGGAGGGCAGAGAACAGGCGGCTTTGTTAGCGGCGAGGCTGGCGGAGGAATCCTGGGATGCCATCTACGCCAGTGACTTGGAGCGGGCAAGTGAAACGGCTCGTGTTATCGCAGATCGGCTTGGTATTCAGGAGATTCATCTCGACCCGAGATTACGTGAAATGGGCGGAGGTCAGGTGGAGGGCACAACAGAAGAGGAACGTGTCGCGAAATGGGGAGCAGATTGGAGTTTGCTCGATCTAGGAAAAGAGCACCCGGACACAGGTGCTTCCCGAGGGAAAGCGGCGTTAGAAGATATCCTTCGGCAGCATCCGAATGGACGAGTCATCGTGGTGAGTCACGGGGCTGTGCTTCGTAATACATTGCGGGCACTGGTACCGGAACTGGATATCAGCGTAAAGCTGGGGAACACATCGATTACACGAATGGTGCATCAGGATCAGGCATGGCAGTGTGAATTGTACAATTGCAGTGCGCATCTGGAGTGAGGTAAAGCCATGGACACAATCTCCTATAACTGGACAGAGGACAGGTTATCTCCACTCGGAGAGCGTGGAATTGTAATTCGCTGCGGCGAGTCGTTGTCTGAGGTGGTACATCAGAGAGTGATGTCAGCATGTGCTCTTTTGGAAAAGGGATCTGTGACAGCTGCGGTGGAGTGGGTGCCTTCTTACTTGTCTGTCACATTGTTTTACGATCCTTGGATATCGTCTTATGAGGACACATGTAGGCTTCTGCTACAACATTTGCGTCAACTCAATGACGAATCTAAAGATTTGAAGTCGATTGGGACGGGGAATCCTCCTAGGATCGTGACTATTCCGGTATGTTACGGCGGAAAGTTCGGGCCGGATCTGGAACATGTGGCTAACGAACATGGGCTGACAATAGAGGAAGTCATAGCGATCCATTCATCGGTTGATTACCTGGTACATATGATTGGATTTGCCCCCGGCTTCCCATATTTAGGAGGACTGCCTGAACAAATAGCCACACCAAGGAGGGCTACGCCGAGGCTTCATGTAGAGGCAGGAACGGTGGGCATAGGTGGTTCTCAGACGGGGATCTATCCGATAACGACACCAGGCGGGTGGCAGTGTATTGGACGGACACCTATCTGTCTTTTTCGTCCGGAAACGAATCCTCCAAGTCTGCTTGAAGCAGGGGACTTTGTTCGTTTTAAGCCCATTACGATGCCAGAATACGTGGAACTGGAGCGGAGGGAGGGGAAGGAATGAGTATGCAGATCATTCGTCCTGGCTTGTTAACAACCGTTCAGGATGAAGGTAGAATAGGGTATCGCCGTTACGGTGTGCCGGTGGGCGGTTCCATGGACATGTTTGCGGCCCGAGCTGCCAATATACTTGTCGGTAACTCTCGGCACGATGCAGTACTTGAGATCACGATGTCCGGGCCGGAACTGCAAGTGCAAACCAATCAGCTGATTTCGCTATGTGGTGCAGATCTCAGTGCCACGGTAGATAGGCAGCCTGTACCTTTGTGGCGACCCGTGCTGTTACGGGCTGGCAGTGTATTGAAATTTGGCGCATGCCGGCATGGCCTGCGTGCATATTTGGCGTTTGCTGGCGGGATCGATGTACCAGAAGTAATGGGCAGCCGTAGTACGGATGTTAAGACCGGGTTTGGTGGTTTTCATGGAAGGGCTCTGGGTGCGGCAGATGTACTGGATACGGGGAGCATCCAAGAACAGGTTCGACAATGGATGCGTTTTATGGAAGAACAATTAGGCGATAACAAATCCATGGTCGCTCCGGCATGGCTATTATCAGAGCGGGAGAGACCGAACTATTACGGTAAAGCTGTCGTTCGAGTGATGCAAGGTCAAGACTGTGCGGAATTCAGCGCAGAGAGCCTGGATCGATTTTATACCGAAGATTACCTCATCTCTCCCCAATCTGATCGTATGGGATACCGGATGCAGGGGTTACGGCTGGAGCTGGATCGGCCATTGCATCGTTTATCCGAGGCGGTCACCTTTGGCACGGTGCAGGTACCTGCGGATGGGCAGCCTATCGTATTGATGGCGGATCACCAGACCATTGGAGGATATCCTGTGATTGCACAGGTAGCTGCGGTTGATTTGCCCATTCTGGCTCAGGCCAGGCCCGGAAGTCGCGTTTCTTTTGCAGAGATTACGCATGAAGAAGCACGTGATCTCTATATAGAACGTGAGCGGAACTTAAGATTGCTGAATCAGTTGATTCGCAGGAAAATGGCCGAAATGGAGGTGATATCATGAGCGTTTCATATACACTGGATATCAATTGTGATCTTGGTGAGAGTTATGGTTTTTATCAGACGATGATGAATTCCGATGAAGCCATGATGCCATTGATCACATCGGCTAATATTGCCTGTGGATTCCATGCGGGTGATCCCTCCGTCATGCGGCTGACGGTAGAACGGGCAATCGTGCATCAGGTAGCCATTGGCGCACATCCCGGGTTGCCTGATTTGCAAGGATTCGGAAGACGAAATATGGAGATTACACCACGGGAAGCCTACGACATGGTGGTGTATCAGATTGGGGCACTCGATGCTTTTGTCCGTGCCAGCGGAGGGCGTCTGCATCATGTAAAACCACATGGAGCACTTTATAATATGGCGGCAACCAATTCGAAGCTCGCTGAGGCTATTGCCGAAGCGGTTTATAGGGTGCAACCTGAGCTTTATTTATATGGTTTGGCAGGCAGTGAGCTGATCAGGGCAGCTCAGCGAATCGGTGTTCGCGGCGTGAATGAAGTATTTGCAGATCGGACGTATACCTCTGATGGCAGATTAACGCCTCGCAGTCACGAAGGTGCTCTCATAGAACGATCTGAAGAAGCACTGGCTCAGGTGATTCGCATGGTTAAAGACGGAGTGGTCGTATCTACGGATGGAACCTTAGTTCCCATTACAGCAGATACAGTTTGCATCCATGGTGACGGCACACATGCCCTTACGTTTGCTCAAGAGATTCGTCGCATGCTGGAAGCGGAGGGTGTTGCACTGACCGCATATGAAGCGAGATAAAGATGGAGAATGGAGGAGTTGTACACCATGAAACCGATACGGAATTCGGCCAAGGCGGTCATTGTTCAGGACGGAAGTTTGTTACTGATTCGTCTACAAGATCAGTATGGTGATGCTTATGTTTTTCCAGGCGGTGGGCAGGAGAAGGGTGAAGAACTGAAAGATGCGGTAGCTCGGGAATGTCTGGAGGAGATTGGACAGGCGGTGCAGGTAGGTGAGCTATTACATATCCGGGAATACATCGGTGCCAATCATGAGTTTGCTGAGTGGGATGCAGATATCCATCAGGTGGAGTTTTATTTCGAGTGCAGTCTGGTTGATCCAAAAGCTTCAGTCTTTGAAGGCTCTAACCCGGATGATCATCAGGTTGCTGTAGAATGGATTGCGCTCGAGGAGCTGTCCAACATCCGCCTGTATCCCAAAACCATCGGTGAATTGCTGTTGAAAAAGGGAGAGCAACGCATTTACCTTGGAGACCTTAATTAAGTTAACATTCTCAAAATTGTCATGCATATGTTCTGGTTCAGGGATTCATCATAGGTGAGGCGGGTACACTATAAGTACAGGCGTATGTTAAAGGAATCGTGCTTAAATATACATCTGTACATTGTGTCATTAGGAATCTGTGTCGACTGTTAGAGACATAGATTGTATACAATTAATCTTAAAAGAATAGTTCAAAGCTTTTGGGCTTTGAAACTGCTTCTACCAATGAAAGAACTGCAGAAGTAGTGAAAGGGACGAAGTCGATTCTGAAGAAGCGAAGCGCTCGCCTTTATCACCGGATTATTTACCATTAAACCATATTCAATAATAAATCCGGGGATAACAGCGATCGAAAGAACGATTCGTCACTGTAACGGTCACACTGCATAACTATGTTGGTAGCTAGCATCAAAGCCAAGCTTTCAAACACTCCCCCATCCCGAAAGGAGCAACTCCCATGAACCAGAACGAATTGGAACAAAACATTGTGAAGGCTTTGGAAAATAACCCGTATTGCAGTTTCTCCACCGTAGAGAATGGCAAGCCGAAATCCCGTTATATGGCTATTTTCAATGATGGGCTGAATATTCATCTGGCAACCAACCGTCAGACGCACAAAGTAGAGGAACTGGAGAACAATCCGAATGTTAGTCTTCTGCTTGGTTACGAAGCCGGAGGCACCAAGGAAGTGGTGGAGATCGAGGGTACTTGTGAGGTCACTAAAAATGAATCCTTGCGTGAGCAAGTGTGGAATGATGAGTTGAAGGCATGGTTCGATGGACCTAATGATCCCAACTATGTAATCTTGGATATTACCCCAGCTCGCATAGAATATACAGGCAAAGACCATGAGCATCATGTGTGGGAGCAATAAATTCAGGCGTAGCTTCAAGGTAAAGCCAATTACCAAATTATCTTGGCGAATACTCGTTGTCAGACGACGAAAATATAGAGAATGTTCAACCGTGAATGCCTTTTCTAAGGCTTCGCGGTTTTTAATTTTATCCCAAAACAGCAAGATATGCACTTTATGTAACATTGATGTAACATACGTGATTTTGAGTAATTATACCCTAACCCTTTCCTTATTCACTGCAAAATATGTCGAAATCACGCATGAAAACGTAAAATGGACTAGTTATGTGCGGATAACGTAAAAATTAATGCTTTTCATTGTTTTAACATTACGTTATGATTTGATATGTAAATACACGCACAGATATGAATAGATGTTCATGTGAGATAAACTTACCTGAAGACGCCGATGAGTGCTCATTGGATCATCAGTACGCACAACCCATGAAATCTATTATTTTCTGTGCCTGTATTTGCGGTATTGCATGATTTAATGTACATAAACCGGGAGGGGTTATTTTTGAAGAAAAGTAAGAAGTTGTTATCAAGCCTGACTGCCGCTTTCGTTGCATTTAACGTGCTTGCGGTATTTCCAGTACCTGTATCGGCTGCCGATGCGGCCAAAGTCAAATTGCGGATCATGGAAACAACGGACATTCATGACAACCTGATCAACTATGACTATTATTCAGACAAAGCGACGGATCAATATGGACTGGCCAAAACGGCTACGCTGATCAAGAAAGCCCGTGAGGAAGCGAAGAACAGCTTGTTGTTCGACAACGGTGACTTGATCCAGGGTAACCCGATGGGAGACTATGTTGCGAAGATTGATCCTCTGAAAAAGGGTGAAACTCACCCTGTATATAAAGCGATGAATCTGCTCGATTATGATGCAGGTAACATCGGTAACCATGAATTCAACTATGGTCTCGATTTCCTTGACATGACGCTGGAGGGAGCAAACTTCCCTTACATCAATGCCAATGTTTATGTAGACGATGGTGACAAAGATGAAACAAATGACAAAAACTACTTCACTCCTTATAAAATTTTGGACAAAAAAGTAACGGATGAGAACGGCAAGGAGCATACCATTAAAGTGGGCGTGATCGGATTTGTGCCGCCGCAAATCATGCAATGGGACAGTGCTAACCTTGAAGGTAAGGTGATTGCCAAGGATATCATCGCTACTGCGAAAAAGTTTGTTCCAAAGATGAAAGCCGAAGGTGCGGACATTATCGTAGCGATCCCTCACTCGGGATTCGAGGATATTCCGCAAACCGACCTGATGGAGAACTCCGTGCTGTACCTGAGCCAGGTGGAAGGCATTAATGCCATTCTGTTTGGACATGCCCACAAAGTATTCCCTAGTGCAGACTTTAAAGGTAAAAAAGGAGTCGATCTGGAAAAGGGTACAATCAATGGTGTTCCTGCTGTAGAGCCTGGTTTCTGGGGTGATCACCTCGGAATCATTGATCTGGACCTGGAGCAAGTGGACGGCAAATGGAAAGTGGTTGATTCCAAAACAGAAGCACGTCCAATCTACGATACCGCGAACAAAAAACCGCTGGTAGATGCGGATCAGGCAATCGTTGATGCTGTCCATGACGAGCACGAAGGCACACTGGAATATGTACGTGGTCCGGTTGGCGAAACGACAGCACCGATCAACAGCTTCTTCGCTCTGGTGCAGGATGACCCATCCATTCAGATCGTAACGAATGCACAGAAGTGGTACGTGGAAAAGAAACTGCAAGGCACTGACTATGAGAATGTCCCAGTCCTGTCTGCGGGTGCACCTTTCAAAGCAGGTGGACGTTCTGGTGCTTCGTATTACACCAACATTCCTAAAGGTACGATTGCCATCAAAAACGTGGCAGACCTTTATGTATATCCAAACACGGTACACGCTGTAATGGTGAATGGTGCCGAATTGAAAGAGTGGTTAGAATGGTCAGCAGGCCAATTTAACCAGATTGATCCGGCTAAAGGCGGTCAGCAACAATTAATTAATATGGATTTCCCAACGTATAACTTTGATGTTATCGATGGTGTAACCTACCAGATTGATGTTACACAACCAGCTAAGTACGATAGTAAAGCGACAGTGGTTAATGCATCGGCCAGCCGGATCAAAAACTTGAGCTTCGAAGGCAAGCCGGTAGATCCAGCACAAAAATTCATCGTAGCAACGAATAACTATCGTGCGTCTTCATCCAAATTGGCTAACCCGGACGGTAAACGTATCGTTCTGGCTGCACCGGATGAGAACCGTCAAGTGATTATCGACTATATCCGTGAGAACAAAACGATTAACCCGACAGCGGATGGCAACTGGTCGCTAGCACCAATTAAACCTTCTGCTGGTGTAACTGCGGCAGCGCTGAATGACCTTGAGGTGGTATTTGCTTCTTCGCCAGATGCGAAGGATCTGGTAGAGGCGAATCCGGCTATGTCCTTTATTGGTACCAATAAAGATGGGTTCGCAGAGTACGGATTGAAACTGACAGGTGAGGCAGCAACAACACCAAAACCTGAACCAAGCCCGGCTCCGACACCGAAACCCGAACCAACACCAGCGCCGACGCCAAAACCTACACCAACACCAAAACCACAGCCGGAGAAACCAGCTACGAACCATAAAGTCGTATATGTGGTGCAAAAAGGGGACAACCTGTATCGCATCGGTTTAAAACATGGTGTGGACTGGCGTGTACTTGTCAAAACAAACAAAATCACCAATGTGTATAACCTGAAAGTTGGACAAAAAATTGTCATTCCTGTTTCATAGATTCTAATAAAGGGTATAGTCAAAAGACTGGCAGTCATCAGACTGCTGGTCTTTTTTGTGGCAAGAAAGAATACAAATGTTTCTGTATACATCATATAGGAAGTCATTAAAACATTAGAGATTAATTTCTAGACCCATGATATACTATTTACAAACTTTGGGTATAAAACTTGGTAACATTAATGATGTAGCTTGATAAACTGGCAAGGGGGTTCTACATGAATTGCAGTGGCTGCAGTCCGATCTATCCGATAGAGAGCCAAGGTACCTTGTACCTGCGTCCCGTCTCCCCTGCTTTGCTGGAAGCGCTGCAAACCAAGGGAAGGTATGTTGATTATTCAGAAGAGATGTTTTGGTTCCATTTTTCAGACGTACAGGAGTTACAGAATCGGATGGAAGAGATTATAGATATGGAGAAGATATTGTCGATTTCGCTGGCCGTTCTGTTAAAGTCTGTAACGGAACCATTCACCGATGATTTTAAGAGTGAGTGGATTAGTCTATCCATGCAACATGCCAGAATCAAATATGCTGATATCGTTTCTACTATTTTAGAACGCCAGTTTACCAGTTATATGCAACCGATTGTAGATGCCTCAAAGTGCATTATCGGATATGAGTTTTTGCTTCGTCCGGCTGAACATGGGAGAGCATTTAGTTCCTATGAATTGTTTGAAGTAGCTCGCGAAACGGGACTGCATTCGTTTCTGGATCGTACTGCCCGTATTAAGGCCATTGAGACAAGCGCCAAATATCTGCCTCGCGGTGTGAAACGTTTTGTTAATTTCCTGCCTTCCTCTATTTATAACCCCGAATATTGCCTGACACATACATTTGAGGCGATAGAACGTCTCTCGCTCGATCCGAAAGATTTCGTTTTTGAAGTCGTTGAAACTGAACAGATCCAGCAACTGTCTACATTGCAGCATATTTTTGAAGTTTATCGATCTCGCGGTATGTCCGTAGCATTGGATGATGTAGGCGCTGGATTTTCGACGATCGAACTAATGAACCGCTTAGAGCCGGATTTTGTGAAAATTGATCGCAGCCTGATCGACTATTGTGATCAGGATGAAGTGAAGCAACAGAAGATCAGAAATATTGTTCAGTTATCCAATCGATTTGGAGGCAAAGTGCTTGCCGAGGGGATCGAACGAATGGAGGAGTTTGATTTCTGCCGATCGGTTGGAATTGAACTTGCACAAGGATATTATTTTGGTAAACCCGCAGCACGACCTCCCGATGGTCCATATTCAGATCCATCGTACAGAGAAGCGAGATAACTGTCGTTCACCTTTGGATTAAACATTAACATTGAACATTAACATTACAGCACAAGTCACTTTCCCCTTGAAGTGACTTGTTTGTCGTGAACTTTGTTTTTATTCAAAAAAACTCTGTCATTAGCCGATATATAGTATAGACCAATAGAAGTTCATACATAGCTGGGAGCATGGTGACATAATACAAGGGGGAGAACCGATTGAAAGAGACTAAGAACAAAAAGAAAAGTAAAAAGAAAGCTTTTGTCTGGAATATCCGCAATAAAATGCTCGTTTCTTTTTTGGTTGTTCTTTTGGTACCAAGTTTGGCAATTGGCTTGGTGTCTTTGTATATCGCGGAAGATACAGTACAAGCACAACTGAACGACAGTGCCCTTCAGAGCGTAAGTACGGCTAATAAGATTGTCGAAAGTCAGGTTAATAACAAAATTTTTGACATTAATTTCTTCTCGGATTCACTCGAACCGTCCTTGATCAAAGGAGAAAATGATAGCACGGAGCTTCAAACCAAGCTTGCTCAGTATCTGGGACTGCATCCGGATGTTTTAAATATTTTTGTAGGGTCGACAGAAGGAGTCATGGTTCGCGGCAAGCCAACAGAGAGTAGCCAGCGAGGAGAAGCTTATGATCCAAGAGAGCGTGAGTGGTATAAGCTCGCGATGGATAAGCCGGGTACGGTTGCTATTTCACCTGTCACCAAAAATACAGATGGCGTAGCGGTTGTTTTTATCTCCAAAACGCTTAAGGATCAATCCGCTGTAATTGGCTTGTCACTTGATTTGACCGATCTACGGGATCAGGCTGCGATTAAGGTTGGTCAAGAAGGGTACGTTATTATTCTGGATAAAGATAAACATGTTGTTGTTTCTCCTGTACAAGAAGTAGGTACACAGGAAAAGAGCGGCGTGTTGGATCAAATGTATGATGGCAAGGAAGGTCAATTTGACTATGATTACGAAGGCCGTTCCAAAACCATGATTTTCTCTACGAATGAAGCAACGGGTTGGAAAATTGCAGGTACGATGTTCAAGAGTGAAGTCACCGACGCAAGTAAGGAAATAAGACTTGCTACGCTTATCGTTCTTCTGGCTTCTGTATTCCTAGCCCTTATCTTTATTATCTGGTTCACTCGTTCGTTAGTGAGCCCGATTAAACGGTTGCAGGAAAATGCAAGAGCTGTAAGTAAAGGCGACCTCACCGTGAAGATGGATAGTAAACGTAAAGATGAAATGGGCGAACTCGCGAAGTACTTTGAACGCATGGTGGATAACTTACGCATGATGATTCTGGGTGTGCAGGAAACGGCAGAACAAGTATCCGCTTCTTCACAAGAGTTGTCTGCGAGTGCAGACCAAACAACCAAAGCCATTGAACATTCAACGATGGCGATCCAAGAACTGGCCGAGGGTGCAGAGCAACAAGTGAATAGTGTGAAGGACGGTTCTGGACAGATGAGCCGTATGGCAGAAGACGTCCGTCAGATGTCAGAGCGTGTACAATCCATAACTACAGCCATGCGAAATACATCCGGGGCAGCATCTTCAGGGAATGAAGCAGCGGGAGAAGCTGTTGAACAGATGAATATCATCCAGGAAACGGTGGAACAGTTAGGAGATGTTGTGCAGTCTCTTAATGCCCGTTCAGTTGAGATTGGTAGTATGGTTGATGTCATTGCATCTATCTCCAAACAGACCAACCTTCTCGCACTGAATGCATCTATTGAAGCAGCAAGAGCAGGGGATGCAGGACGTGGATTTGCAGTCGTAGCTGGAGAGGTACGCAAGCTGGCTGAAGAATCGGGTAGTTCCGCGGCTCAGATTGGTGAACTTGTGCATAATATTCGTCAGGACATGGACTCTGCCCTAACAGCGATGAATGCTGCCCAAAGCCGTGTTGGTGAGGGGATACAGGCTGTAAATACTTCTGGAAAATCCTTCGCCCAAATTCGTGAAGCGGTGGAGGATGCTGTTCATACGCTGGATGAACTATCCGAAACGACGAAACAATTGGAGAATGGTGCCTCTCATGTGGCTCAGACGATGACGGATATCTCGAACGTCACTCAGGAATCTGCGGCGAGTACCGAATCTGTATCGGCTTCATCGCAAGAACAACTGGCTTCTGTTGAGGAAATTGCTTCGTCTTCTGCACATTTGAATAGTATGGCTGAACAGTTACAAGGATTGCTGGGTATGTTCAAAATGATGGATGATCCCGTAAAAGATAATAGCAAAAAATAATAGCAAAAAATAAATATAGACATTCCTCTTGCGTCCCTGTATAAATATATCGTCTGGTTCTTATGGGCAATTGTACAGGACAGCAGGAGGAACTATGGTATATGTAGCAATATTAATATTTGTTTTGACCATTACGATGGTGATCTGGCAGCCTCGTGGCATCGGCATTGGCTGGAGCGCTTCGGGAGGGGCAATCCTTGCCTTGGCAGCAGGAGTAGTTAGTTTCAATGATGCTTCGGATGTGGCCTCGATTGTGTGGAATGCTACGCTGGCCTTTGTTGGCATTATTATGATTTCATTGATTTTGGACGAGACTGGATTCTTCGAATGGGCTGCCCTTCATATGGCCCGGCTGGCCGGAGGTAACGGACGTAAATTATTCCTTTATTCTATTTTACTGGGGGCTGCGGTGTCTGCCTTGTTTGCCAATGATGGCGCTGCGTTGATTCTGACACCGATTGTTCTGGCAATGGTTCGTGCTTTAAAGTTTGATGAGCGCATGGTGCTGGCATTTGTCATGGCAAGTGGTTTCATCGCGGATACGACCTCATTGCCACTCGTGGTCAGCAATCTGGTGAATATTGTTTCTGCCGATTTCTTTGGCATTACATTTGTAGAGTATGCGATACGTATGTTTGTGCCTAATCTGTTCTCTATTGCAGCGAGTACGGCGATGTTGTTTTTGTTTTATCGTAAAAGCATCCCGCAGACGTATGATGTCACGGCCGCTCGTGACCCCAAGGAAGCCATCCGTGATCCACGGGTGTTCAAGATTGCATGGTTTATGCTGGGACTATTGCTCGTAGCTTACGCTTCCAGTGAATTTCTGCCGATTCCCGTCTCCGTTATTGTAGGTGCGGTGGCCCTGCTTTTCGGTATACTTGCACGCAAGAGCGAAGCGGTAGATTTGAAAAGGGTGGTTAAGGAAGCACCTTGGTCTATTGTTGTCTTCTCGGTAGGGATGTACATTGTTGTTTATGGTTTGCGTAATGCTGGATTAACGGATCATCTGAGCAGCTGGCTTGATGCTATAGCGGATTATGGTCTGTTCGCAGCATCGCTAGGTATGGGCCTGACCGCTGCGGTATTATCATCCGTGATGAACAATTTACCAACGGTATTAATTAATCTGCTCGCCATTCAAGGTGCACACACCGAGGGTATCATTAAGGAAGCTATGATCTATGCCAATGTCATTGGCTCGGATCTAGGTCCAAAGATGACGCCGATTGGGTCGCTTGCAACCTTGTTATGGCTACATGTATTGTCTCGCAAGGGCGTTAAGATTACATGGGGATATTATTTCAAGGCAGGCATTATTCTAACCATTCCAACGTTGTTGATTACATTGGCCGGTTTAGCATTATGGCTGTGGATCTTGGGATAACAATAAGCATCGAGCTTACAAATAGAGATAGAAATGAAAAGGCGCCTCATATGATATGTGTAATACATATCATATGAGGCGCCTTTTTTGATCAACTTCTACGTTTCTTATAGTTAGAAAGAAAAAAACATTCTTATCTTCATGTATTCTTGAGGCCAGCCTTGTCTGAGGCAGGCCTTTCATTGCTACCACCCATAGCTGGAATCAAAGCTTTTGGAATTCCAACGAAGTGATCAAGTGCAGGAGACGGAATCGATTCTGTAGAAGCGAAGCGCTCGCCTTTGTCTCCGAATGTTTACATATGAAAAATGAAATCCATAACGATTTGGAGACAACAGCGATCGGAAGAATGATCCGTAACCGGAACGCCCAGCACGGAGTGGTTCTTTTACTGCCCTCAGCCTTAGCTAGGAATATAAATGTTTAAGAAACAGATGAGCGCTGACGCAGCGGAGGGAACGGAACGATTGTGGAAAAGCGGAGCGTTCGCCTTTATCTCCGGATATATTCCTCTTACAAATACAATCAAATATATCCAGGGGTAACAGCGATTGAAACAACGTCCGTTCTCGAAGCGGCTCCCAGCGCACCTAAGTACGTTCCAACTATTTAATCCCTAGCTCATATTTTTAACATTGCGTTTACAAAACATTGATTTTCAGATGACATAACGAAACTACAATGATTAAAGAGTTGATGGTGATCACACAAATTCACAAAACGCCATCACTACATTGGGGGAGGAAAACAAAAAATGTTTAAAAAGTTGCCGTTTATTTTGATGACCTTAACGTTCGTACTGGTGCTTGCAGCATGCGGATCGAAAAACGACGCAGGTACTACAAATGGTGCCGCAAGTAATGGATCAGGAGATAATACTGCTGCTGAACTCAGCGGTAACATTCTCGCTGTTGGATCAACAGCACTGCAGCCTCTGGTAGAGCAAGCTGGACAAAAATTTATGGCAGTTGATCAATATAAGAACGTGACGGTACAAGTGCAAGGCGGCGGTAGTGGTACAGGTCTGACTCAAGTATCTGACGGACAAGCTACGATCGGTAACTCTGACGTATTTGCTGAAGAGAAGTTGAAAGACGAAGCAAAAGCTAAAGAACTGGTTGACCACCAGGTAGCAGTTGTAGCAATTGCACCAGTAAGCAATAAAGATGCAGGTGTAACGGATCTGACAAAAGAACAACTGGTAGATATTTTCTCCGGTAAAATCACGAACTGGAAAGATGTTGGTGGTAAAGATCAAGCGATCGTTATCGTTAACCGTCCAAGTAGCTCCGGTACACGTGCAACTTTCGAAAACTTCGCGCTGGGAACGAAAGTAGAAGATATTCAAGGTTCAATCCAAGAAGATTCTTCCGGTACAGTTAAGAAACTGGTATCTGAGACTCCAGGAGCAATTGGTTACCTGGCTCTGTCTTACCTGGATGACAAATTGCAAGTTCTGAAATACGGCGGTGTTGAAGCTACAGTTGAGAACGTAGAAGCAGGAACGTATCCAGTATGGGCTTACCAGCACATGTATACAAAAGGTGAGCCGGATGCAGCAACAAAAGCATTCCTCGACTACATGCTCAGCGATGAAATTCAACAAAATGACGTTAAGGAACTGGGCTACATTCCGGTATCCGGCATGAAAGTAAAACGCGATGCAGCAGGTAATGTGACTCAGTAACATTCTTTGAACTTGCGCATACAGCGAAAGAGGCGGACCCAGGTCCTGCCTCTTTGCGCGGTTTGCTCAGAAATTATCCCATATTTTGCACTAATTCTACTATAGAAGGATGGTTGTTATGGAACAGACCGAAGGGGGAACGGTGATGAACAATAAACTGAAACCACGCCGGCCCTTGAGAGAGAAACATTACTGGGAAGAGTGGACGGGACGGATCTACACGTCGATATGTGTCGTTTTCCTGATCGTTGTCATGTTTTCCATCGTATATTTTGTCGCATCCAAAGGGTTATCAACCTTTTTCCAGGATGGCGTCAGCCTGCGTGAGTTCATTTTCGGAAAAACGTGGAATCCTACAGGTGAGCCTGGCGTTTATGGTGCATTACCGTTTATCACGGGTTCCTTTACAACCACCTTGCTTGCAGCATTGATCGCAAGTCCGCTTAGTCTATGTGCAGCACTCTTTATGACCGAGATTGTACCGGGTAAAGGTAAAAAGATTTTGCAGCCCGCGATTGAATTGCTTTCCGGTATTCCATCCGTTGTATACGGATTTATCGGTCTAAGCGTAATTGTTCCGATGTTACGCAGTATCTTCGGAGGACCCGGCATTGGGATTGCAGCCGGATGTCTGGTGTTGTCCGTCATGATTCTGCCTACAGTTACGAGTATCATGGCAGATGCGTTGTCTGCTTTGCCTAAGGGCTTGCGTGAATCTTCTTATGCGCTTGGCGCAACACGCTGGCAGACGATTTATCGGGTAATCATTCCGACGGTGCTACCTGCATTGCTGACAGGTATTGTCCTTGGTATGGCTCGTGCATTTGGTGAAGCATTGGCTGTACAGATGGTCATCGGTAATGCGCCGCATGTACCGACATCCCTGCTCGAATCCGCTTCAACATTAACAAGTGTAATCACCCTGAGTATGGGTAACACCACGATGGGTTCTGTTCATAACAATGCATTGTGGAGCATGGCGCTTGTCCTGCTGGTAATGACCTTTGTCTTCGTCATTCTGGTTCGCCTGCTTGAAAGGAGGAACCGGGTATGAGAATGAAGCCAAAAACAGCGGATAAAATTGCAACAGTAGTCATCGTGATTCTGGCTTTATTCATTGTTGTACTTTTGCTCGGTTTACTCGGATTTATTCTGTTCCGGGGGATCGGTCAGATCAACTGGCACTTCCTGACGAGTGCGCCGCAATTGCTCAAAGGTGGCGGTGGTATTGGTCCGCAACTCTTTAACTCTATCTTTTTGCTTGTACTAACGCTGATTATTACCATCCCGCTCGGCTGGGGCGGAGGTATTTATATGGCGGAATATGCCAAACCGGGTCGGATTACAAGTTTCATTCGACTGGTTGTCGAAGTATTGTCATCTTTCCCATCGATCGTGATCGGTTTGTTCGGACTTTTGCTGATCGTAAATACGTTTGGCCTGGGCTTCTCACTCTTATCGGGTGCGATGGCACTGGCAATTTTCAACTTGCCACTTATGGTACGGACGACAGAGCAAGCTTTCCGAGCCGTTCCCAAAGAGCAGAAGGAAGCAGGACTTGCTCTTGGTTTGTCCAAATGGAAGATCATTACGTCCATCCTGTTGCCTGTGGCACTGCCAAGCTTGATCACTGGTACGATTCTGGCATCCGGTAGGATCTTCGGTGAAGCAGCGGCCCTGATGTTCACTGCGGGTATGAGTAGTCCACCGCTGGACTTTACGGACTGGAATCCAACAAGTCCGAGATCACCAATTAATCCACTTCGTCCTGCGGAAACACTAGCTGTACACATCTGGAAAGTCAACAGTGAAGGCATCGGACCAGATTCAAAAGAAGTTGCAGCAGGGGCTTCTGCCGTGCTGGTCATTCTGGTACTGGCATTCAATCTGAGCGCGCGCTGGATCGGCCGGGTTGTGTACCGCCGTATGACAGCTTCGAAATAAGGAGGAAATCCACATGGCCATACCTTTTGGTACGGAACAGTTAAGCATATATTATGGACATTTTCAGGCCGTGAAGCAGATCAGCCTGACTTTCCCCGAAGCGAGTGTAACGGCCCTGATCGGGCCGTCCGGTTGCGGGAAATCCACATTCCTTCGTTCGTTAAATCGGATGAATGATGAGATTGCCGGGTCCCGCACGGAAGGACATATCTGGATGGACGGCAATGACCTTAACGAACCGGGGACGGATGTAATCAAGCTTCGTCAGAAAATCGGCATGGTGTGGCAGAAGCCAAACCCTTTTCACAAGTCTATTTACAACAATATCGCATTTGGCCCCCGCTACCGCGGTACAAAAAGTAAGAAGGCACTGGATGAAATCGTGGAAAAAAGCTTGCGCCGTGCTGCTCTCTGGGATGAAGTGAAAGACAGGCTACATGAGTCAGCCTTGGCACTTTCAGGTGGACAGCAACAGCGTCTCTGTATCGCGCGCGCACTGTCTGTAGACCCGCAGATCCTATTACTTGACGAGCCTGCATCTGCGCTTGACCCTGTATCTACGGGTAAAGTGGAGGAATTGATCTCGGAGTTGAAGCAAGAGCTACGCATCGTTATTGTTACTCATAACATGCAGCAGGCGGCTCGCATCTCGGATTATACCGCTTATTTTTATCTGGGCAGTATGGTTGAGCACGGGGAGACGGAGCACATTTTTACTAACCCGGACAACCGCTTGACGCAGGAATATATTATGGGGCGTTTTGGTTAATAAGAGTCAAGGGTGTAGCATAGATTTATATGTTTAGAGAAACACGAAATAACAGCATGATCTTTGAACGAGGGTGTTCAAGGATCATGCTTTTTTTTGTGTTTTTTTATATTTGAACATGCTTTATGAGTTATTTACGAGTACACAAATCGCTACAATTGTAGGATCGAACTGGAATGTTGCCTATAATATTATGTCACAAGTACATTGGCAGGTTCATATGTGTCTATGATTCGTACCTGTCATGGAGTGAGGGCGGTCTTCGTTATTCGGTGCTATATAAGTTGAACTTTTCTTTTACACATTAACGGAGTGGACTGTGTAAAATCTTTAGTTCAACTTATATAGAAAAGATCGAACAAGCCCTGAACCATATGAACGAAATGAGCATATCCTATATAGAAATGATGTGCTTTGAGAATACGTCACTTTTATTGACATATAGCGTATGGCATATTACGCTGTATATGATTGAATGCATGGCAGAATGGTGAACTTTCATTAAGGAAATAACAGAATATAGCGAATGATAACGAGCGGGAGAGACCTAGCAGGATGATGCAATACAGTACAAGTAGGCATGATTAATGCAATTTAAGATGTAGAACTGTACTGTACAGATGGCTTGGGCACCGAAGGAGCAAGCAGTTATGCACCCGGCATAACCGTTAATCTCTCAGGTAAATGTACCGTCGTTGGACGCAACTCTGGAGAGTGCGCGGAAGAAGCGCCACCCAAGGGGTATATGATTGTCAGATTGCTGAACAGATGAGTGCTTGCGTGTACTCGGCCTTGTTCTTCCTGGCTTAAAATCATGAAACTCTCAGGTATCAAGGACAGAGAGAGGGCTAACGGCCTTCTTCTGTCCTTTTTTGATGTCATCAATCAGTAAATCAGGAACATTGTGGTGGGTCTTGTCCAGATATCGATGACAAAACCAATTGGAGGGTTAACAGGTGCGATTTAAAGATGTTTTTTCAATTATTGGCCCGTCGATGACGGGACCATCCAGTTCACATACAGCCGGTGCTGCAAGATTGGGACGAATTGCGCGTCAGTGGCTGGGATGTACACCGGAACGTGCAAGGCTTACGTTATATGGCTCATTTGCGGATACCTATCAGGGACATGGAACAGATCTGGCACTAATCGGTGGTTTGCTGGGTTACGTTACAGATGATCCGCGTATACCGGATGCAGAGCAATATGCAGATGAAGCAGGCATGGAGGTTGAATTTTACACCAGCGGTCTACCGGCTCCTCATCCGAACACGGTCAAGATTGAATTGTGGCACGGCGAACGGGCATGCTCTTTAATAGGTGCTTCCATCGGTGGCGGCAGTGTATCTGTGCATGCATTAAATGATTTTCGCGTACAGATCAGTGGAGAGTTTCCGACACTTGTTTTGCGTCATGCCGATAAAGCGGGAGTTCTGGCATCCGTGACCTCAACCATTAGCTCGTCCGGAGTGAATATCGGCTATATGCAAGTGGATCGAAAGGCTCGTGATGGTGAGGCACTTACAGCAATGGAGATGGATGCACCGCCGAGTGAAGACGCGTTGAACAAACTGCGTTCATTGGATCATATGCTGGATATTCGTGTGATTGATCTGAAGAGAGGGGGTGATCCGGATGCGGTTTAAACATCTACATGAATTAAACACCATCTGCACTGCGGAGTCCAAAACAATTGCACAGTTGATGATTGAAGAGCAGGTGCAGGAGACTAACACACCCGAAACAGACGTCGTAAAGCAGATGTCGGAGTACTACCAAGTGATGAAAGAAGCGGTTCGTAAAGGACTTACAGAAGATACAACCTCACGTAGCGGACTGACGGGTGGGGACGGGAAAAAGATGGCCGAATATATTCGCCAAGGCGAAACATGCTCTGGTGATGCTTCTGCCCTTGCCATGGCCTATGCGCTTTGCGTATCGGAAGTGAATGCCTCCATGGGACGGATCGTGGCTACGCCAACAGCGGGCTCTTGTGGCATCATTCCTGGCGTATTTATAAGCTCGCAGGAACGTTTTGGCTGGACGGATGAACATCTGGTGAATGGATTGTTCTGCGCCGGTGCTATTGGATACGTGATCGCCAACAATTCATTTATTTCAGGGGCCGAGGGCGGTTGTCAGGCAGAAGTAGGTTCAGCGATTGGCATGGCTGCCGGTGCGATGGTGGAGCTTCGTGGAGGGACGCCAGAGCAGGTAGTGCATGCTGTAGGATTGGCTTTGAAAAATACACTGGGCCTCATCTGCGATCCGGTTGCTGGCCTTGTAGAGATTCCATGCATCGTGCGCAACGGACTCGGTGCCGTTACTGCACTGGCTGCCGCAGATATGGCACTCGCTGGTGTACGCAGTGCCATTCCGTCTGACGAAGTCATTGACGTGATGTTGGAGGTAGGCAGTGCGATGCCAAGCCGTCACCGCGAGACAGCGCAAGGTGGGCTCGCTCAGACACCTACAGGCCGCAAGATGATGGAGAAGCTGGCGAAACCAAAGGCCAAGCGGTTGCCGGATGAGTCATCCGAAACATCAACAACAGGCTCAGAGGCAGAATAGCAAGTGGATCATATACAGGAACAGGGTCAGATAGCTTAGGAGTACAAAACCAGGTTCCGATTTAGCAAGTAGCAAGTAGTAATTAGAGCATGTTAGTCGTTATTACTTCATAACAAACAAGCGTCCGCGAACCTGGTTTTCTCAGGTTATGCGAGACGCTTGTTTGTCCAGTTTGCCTAAACCGCCAAGATAGCAGTCAACCAATCAGAATTGGAGAAGGCAGTCATTTATTGTTGTTTCAAAAAGGCATCTACTTTACTTCTGTGCGCATCACGGCATATCCGTAAGCAGGCAGTTCAATGGCAAGCACACCGTCTTCCAGAGCGGTGCGATGGTTACCCTCAAACAGCTCCGTCCAAGGTTGCTCACCTGCATCCAGTTCAACGATGGCGGTTTCCTCAGAACGGTTGAACAGAATGAGGATGCGTTCCTCGTCACTTTGCCGCTCCATCACAAGCTGGCTACCGCCTTCCTGAGCTTGCAGGAAACGAATGGTTCCTGCTGCACGCAGTGCAGGATGAGCATGACGCAGAGCAATCAGCTTTTGATAAAAGTGAAGTAGCTCCCGATCCTGCTTCGCTTCGTCCCACTCCATGCATTTGCGGCAACCTGGATCATGTTCTCCGTCGAGCCCGATCTCGTCACCATAATAGATACATGGGGCTCCCATATAACTGAACTGGAACAAGGCAGCCAGCTTCATCTTGCGTTGATCGCCCTCGCACAAGGTAAGCAGGCGCGGAGTATCATGACTGTCGAGTAAGTTGAATGCCACCTCGCTCGCTTGAAGTGGGTAGCGAGATAGCTGCCTGCCAAGGGCACTCGCGAATTGTTCAGCGTGCATCTTATCTTCCACAAAGAAATGATTTACGGCGGCGGTGAACGGATAGTTCATGGCAGCATCGAACTGGTCCCCTTGTAGCCAGGAAGAAGATTCGTTCCATATCTCACCCAGAATGTAGGCATCCGGGTTGGCTTCCTTAACAACCCGCCTGAAATCTCTCCAGAAAGCATCGTCCACTTCATCAGCTACATCAAGACGCCAGCCGTCCGTGCCAACTTCCTTGATCCAATATTCCGCTACTTCGAGCAAGTAGGCCTTCACATCGGGATTCTCTGTATTCAGCTTGGGCATGTGAGCCTCAAAGCCAAATGTCTCATAGGTTGGAATGCCATCCTTTACGTCGAGCGGGAATTCATGTACGTGAAACCAGTCCTTGTATTTGGACTTGGCACCAAGCTTTTGTACATCGACAAAAGGAGCAAATGTTTTGCCTGAATGATTAAACACGGCATCCAGCAGCACACGAATACCGCGTTCATGACATAGCTTAACCAGATGCTTCACTGTGTCAGCATCACCGAAATGGCGGTCGACGCGCAGATAGTCTTCGGTATCATATTTATGATTGGTTGTAGCTTCGAAAATCGGAGTGAAATAAATCGCATTAATACCCAGTTCACTGAGGTAATCAAGGTGGTCGATTACGCCCTGCAGGTCACCGCCAAAGAAATTAAAGGGTGTAGGTTCACCGCCCCAAGGTTCAACCTCTTTGGGATTGATATCCGGGTTGCCATTGGCAAAGCGCTCGGGAAAAATCTGATAAAACACAGCATCTTTCACCCATGCTGGGGGTGTAAACACAGCTCCGGCATGAAGATATGGGAACTGAAACATGCGGCCTGGGTCATCGGGCTCCTCCTCTTGGAAATCCGTCTCGGTCATCCAGATGTGTTCATCTCCACTTTTGAGCAAAAAAGCATACTTCAATCGATGATACGGAGGTCTCACTTCCCCCTCGTAGTAGTCAAACATAGAGTCTGACGTCAATTTGGTCAGAGGAACCATATCTTTTGTTTCCTCCCACGCGTATTTATCTCCAGTCAGGGCATACACCTCGGTGAGATCATTCTTTTTGGCACGCAGACGTAGACGAATCGTATCCTGATCATAGGCATAGGCCCAGTTTCGTTTTGGTTGGTGAAAGATGGCTTCAAGCAGCATATGTAATTCCTCCTGTCAGATATGAATGAAGTAAGCAGAGACCAATTCATTTAAATTCGATTAAATATGCTAGTAGTACAGTAATACAGGTGATATGTAGACATTATTGCTGAAAGATATAGCTTCATATTACGTGACTGCAGATTGCGTTATAATGAGGGTATGAAAAGATAGGGCAGGCTCTAAACGAGCGACATGGAATGTACTGAGGCCTAGGCAACGGACATTGTAGCTTGTGCAACCAGGCTTGCATTTAAACTCGCGGGGAGGTTCGCCCCATTCAAAATTTAAAGCCAAAAGTCATAAAGATAAGCATTGCCGCCCAGATATATCATTAACCCAAAGGGAACGGAAAGGAAACGAGTACATAGATGAAAAACAAACTGTTATACATTGAGGATGATACGGAAATTGCAACATGGGTGAGAGAAGATCTGGAGGAGCGTGGATATGAGGTCGTCTGGCTTGGGAGCGGTGAAGGGGCCACCGAGGCTGTGGCAGACTGCTCCCTAGTCATTCTGGATGTCATGCTGCCAGGGCTCGACGGATTCACGGTAGGTCAGCGATTAAAAAAAGAATATCCTGCTGTGCCCATCGTTATGCTCTCGGCCAGAACATCCATTGATGACAAGTTGCATGGACTTGATTTTGCCGATGATTATGTGACCAAACCTTTTCATCCGGACGAGCTTGCAGCGCGGATTGAGGTTCAACTGCGGAAAGCAGGCAAAGTAGCTTCAAGTGAAGCGGTACTTAAGCTGGATCATCTGTCGATTTATGAGCAGGATAACCGGATCGTGAATGAGCAGACGGGGGAAGAGATTATTTTATCCGGTAAACAGTTCCACATCTTCGCTTATTTGCTTCGGCATATGGGCATGATTCGCACCAAAGAGCAGATCTATGAAGCGGTGTGGAACGAGTCTTATCTGGATGGGGACAAAACGTTGATGGTGCACATCCGGCATCTGCGCGAGAAGCTGGAGATTGATCCGGCCAATCCTGTCATTATTCAGACAGTACGCGGTGTTGGCTATCGTGTGAAGAAGCCATGATCAGATGGTATAGAGAACGGAAGGCAAGGAAGTCTGAACAGAACAGAGGCAGTGAAACAGGACAGTCTATCCGTCCCAAAATAAAGGTTGGGCGATCACTGATGTCCAGATACATGCTACTGATTCTGGCAGCTTTTCTGTTTGTACCTGTTGTGGTACCGATGGTAGCAACGGTTTTTATTGTAGTCATCAATAACGTAAGCTCTGGTGAAGAAGCACCTTACGGAAACGCTGACCAAATTACCGAACTGTGGGCTATGGAATCCAAAAAGCTGGGCGGGGCTTCTGACCAAATCATAGATAAACGGATAAAAGAACTGCAGGAGAAATACCCTAAATCGGCTATGTATCGTGTAGATGCGGCAGGCCGAACGAAGTTAGTGCTTGGCGGTGAAGAGGCGGATGTACTGAAGTCTAAATCATTGCATCCTTCAGTCACCTCGGAAGGGGAGCCGGCGTCTTTAAATACAGACGTCATTCTGAAGTGGTCGCTCGCAACTGGAGAAAAAGCAGAGACCCGAATCCCGGCAAGATGGACACCAAATGATACGGTTCAGTTCATGAAGGAAGCCTTGTATCGCGATCCTCTAACCGTGGTTTCTTTTATTGGCGGAGTAAATGTGAATAAGGGACAAGGGTTTATGGTGATTGAAGTCCCTCGTGAGCTCATTCAAAACATCACCAATAACGGGGTATTAGAATTCATCTATTTCGGGGCAGTGATGCTGATTGTGTTTGTGATCTTTATTGTGATGTCCGTTCTGTTCTTCGCCAAAATTCGCAAACGACTGATTCACTTGCAATCTGCTATGGTTACCCCGGGCAAGGAGGGTATACCACTTCCAGTGGACATTAAGAGATCGGATGAGATTGGACATTTGGAGGAATCCTTTAACCAGATGGTACATCAGTTAACGGATAGCCTTCAGCGTGAGCGGGAAGAGGAGCAACTTCGCAAACGGCTTGTGGCAGGGTTATCCCATGACCTGAGAACACCGCTTACGGTAATTCGCGGGCATATGCATGCATTGAATAAAGAGAACCTAAGTGATCAAGGCGTGCGCGCACTGAGTCGGATGGAAGGCAAGATACAGGATCTTGGTGAACTGATCGACAATTTGCTCACGTATAATCTGCTGACTAGTGGAAGATATACTTTAAAACTGGAGCAGAAAGATGCACTGCGTATGATAAGGGAAGCTGCTGCTTCCTGGTATCCGGTGTGGGAGAAGGAAGAGTTTGAGATCGATATTGACCTGCCTGAAACTCCGTTAATCTGGGATGTAGATGCGCAAGGGCTGCGGCGTGTGCTGGATAATTTGTTTCAAAATGTAGTTCGTCATGCGGCAAGCGGAAAATATATTCGCATTTCCACGGAGCAGATTCAGGGTCGAACTGCCGTAGTGATCGAGGATCGCGGACCGGGAATTCAGCCGGATTCGGGTACGAAGGGCACAGGACTTGGCTTATCCATTGTCGATCTGCTGATTCGTGAGATGGGCTTGCGGAAGCGGGTAGATAGCTCAGATGCGGGTGTCCGTACCTATCTATACAGCGGCTAAGGGATTGATCGGGAAGTTTGAACGCAGATAGAAGAGGTTTCTTTTTAAACTAAACTTAAACTTGGATGTACGCTGGCTTTAACCTTGGAGGGTTACGATAGTTCCGAGGTGATAATGAATGAGCGAAAATATTATTCAAACAGCGAATTTATGGAAAACATATAAGGACCGTGCAGCGGTTCGTGAACTTGACCTTCATATTAAAAAAGGAGATATCTACGGCTTCCTTGGTCCTAACGGTGCCGGCAAAACAACAACGATCCGTATGCTTCTTGGATTGATTAAACCGACCAAAGGTGTCATCCGGGTCTTCGACAAAGATATTCGCAAGGACCGTATGGACATTTTACGGCGTGTAGGTTCTCTGGTGGAGTACCCCTCCTATTACGGTCATCTGAATGCGGTAGAGAATCTTGAGGTACTGCGCCGCATTATCAATGTACCCAAGTCAAGGATTGCGGAAGTGTTATCTATTGTTGATCTGACAAAAGATGCTAAACGAAATGTAAAAGGGTATTCCCTCGGCATGAAACAGCGTTTGGGCATTGCCAGCGCACTACTCGGTGAACCGGAGCTGCTTATTTTGGATGAGCCAACGAACGGACTTGACCCCGCGGGGATTCAGGAGATTCGGGAACTCATCAAACGTATGCCGCTGGAGCATGGCATCACCGTTCTTGTATCCAGTCACTTGCTGAGTGAAGTGGAGCAGATGGCGAGTCGTGTCGGTATTATAAGAGATGGCAAAATGGTGATGCAGGACACGATGGCGAGTCTCCATAGTCAGACAGGCAGCTCAATCAGGCTCACGGTGTCTGAACCGGAGGCAGCCATGAAGCTTGCTCGTGAGCAGGGGCAATTTGGTCAGAGACAGGGTGCTGAGCTTACCTTCCCCTACATGGATAACAGCGCAGTTGCACTGCTGGTACGTCGTTTGATTGAACAGGATCATGATGTATACCGGGTCGAAGAACAGAGACAGTCTTTGGAGGATCTCTTCATGCGTGTCATTGGCGAGGGGGCTTCCCTATGACAGGACGTGCATTATCAGCCGACTGGCTTAAAATTCGTGGCAAAGGCATCTGGTTTCTGGTGTTTCTGGCCCCAATCGGCTTGACGGCCATGCAGGCTCTGAATTTCGGATTGCGACTGGATTATCTGAAAGAACAGTATGCCGATAATTTGTGGGGAGGTCTGCTCGGTAACGTAGTTGTTTTTGTTCCGCTCGCTTTAATGCTGGGCGCAACCATTTTGAGTTCGATGATCGCCGGAATAGAGCATGAGCAGGGGTCGTGGAAGCAACTTCTGGCGATGCCAATTAAAAGGCCAGCCGTTTATCTTGCGAAGTTTCTGCTGGCTTGTGTGCTACTAATGATCTCATGTTTGTTGTTAACCGCGGGGGTTGTTGGACTGGGACTTGTGCTTGGTTTCGATGCCAAAGATATACCGTGGGCACAGGCACTGAAGCTGGGGCTTATGCCGCTAGCTGGCGCACTGCCTGTATTGTCCATTGAATTATGGTTTACGCTGGTATCCAAAAATCAGGCGCTACCGGTTACATTCGGCATTATTCTTGCGATTACCGGTATGTTCTCTCTCAGCATCTCTCCACAGTTTCCACTCGCTTGGGCACAAATGGCTTGGAGTGCGCCTAACGCTTACTTATACGCAGCAATGGGTGCAGGTTTAGGAATCATCATTCTGCTGATAGGCATGATGCACTTCAGCCGGAAGGATGTGGCCTGATATGAATTTTGCTACAACCTATTTTCGTATCTTATCTGCGGAACGTTTGAAAATGGCCAAATCGCCAATCTCGCTTTTGGTTCTAATCAGTCCCTTGATCGCACTGCTCATCGGTCTGCTCTCTTCCCCATCGGGTGATTGGATTGCATTGATGTCAGCCATGGTGATGATTCACGGTATGCTTTTGTTACCAATGCTGACAGGGGTGTTTACCTCATTTGTATGTCGTTTCGAACATGCAGGGGGTGGATGGAAACAACTCTTGGTTTTGCCACTTACACGTACAGGTGTGTATTTAGGCAAATTCACAATGGTGTTACTGCTCCTCGCTGGTACACAGTTACTTCTATTCGGAAGTATCGTTTTGACAGGATTAATCCATGGGATGGCATCACCGGTACCTTGGGGATTCCTTGTCAGTAAAATGTTGCTTGGACTTCTGGCTTGTATCCCATTGGCGGCATTACAGATGTTTGTGTCTCTGATCTGGAGCAGTTTCGCCGCGCCGCTTGCCCTGAACTTCGCGCTAACGATACCTAACATTCTGGTTGCAAACTCCGCAACGTATGGCCCGTATTATCCATGGGCACAGCCGATGATTCTGATGCTTCCCATTGAGGGAACAGGGTTTGGTGCGTTCAATGTTCCACTAGGTACACTTTTATCCGTAGTTGGTGGCAGCGCCGTGTTATTCATTGCGATGGGCATGATTTATTTTTCGAAGAAGGAAGTATAAAGTATACGTTCGATGAGAATAACAAATGAACCTTTCCTGAGGCTGTGCATCCAAAGAGTTGGTATGCAGACAGTCTCAGTTTTTTTTATATTATGCGATAAAGGTCAAATCCCATCTTTTTCATGCCTATTGATGTGAATTTCATCCTATTTGATAAGCAAAATGAGACGAGAATCTGGTAAAATAAAAAAAGCTGTTTCTAGTCAGGCGAACATGGTTATTCGAGGGTAAGACTGTTACAGCCGAAAATGGCGCATATGTAATGTGATGAAGAAAGAAGATTTTGGCTGAGAAAAGAGGGGTAGGCCTTTGGATCATAATAAAACGGAAACCCTGAAACGAATTATTTCTGAGGGTAGCTCTTACCGATCATTGTTTTTTAATCACCCGGATGCCATCTATGTGATGGACATTAAAGGGAATCACATCGATGCTAACCCTTCGTTTGAACGGTTATCTGGCTACAAGATTGAAGAGCTTGCAGGGGTGAGTCGGGATCGCATCAGCCCGCCTGAGAGTGAAAATAGAAGAGTGCAATTCATCGAAGATGTTCTGGCTGGACGTTCAGTCAGCGAAGCGATGGCTTTTTATCATAAAGATGGCTCTGTGAAACATGCACAGGTGACCTATATACCGATTACAGAAGGTGATGATGTCGTTGGCATCTATGGTATTGCCAAGGATGTGACGGATAAAGTAATCATCGAACAGGAACTGCAACAGACTCAAGAGAAATATCAGGTATTGGCCGAACATGCGCAAGATCTGATTACAACCTGTGCTATAGATGGTGAACTCTTGTATGTCTCTCCATCTGTTCGTGCACTGCTTGGTTATGAGCCGGAGGAAGTCGCAGGGAAATCATTTAAATCCTACTGTTACCCGGGAGATTATCCGGACCCTTTGCTCATTTCTAATATTGGTCATGGCTGCAAGATGAGAGTGTTACACAAAGATGGGCATTACATCTGGATGGAGACATTGGCGAAGCCCGTGACCGGGGAACATGGCAAAATAACGCAAATTGTGAGCATTAGCAGGGATATTACCCAGCAGAAAGATGCTGACAGACGTCTTCGCGAAAGCCGTGAGCGGTACAAGTCATTGTTTGAATATAATCCAGCTGCGGTATACTCCCTCGATCTGGAAGGGAATTATAGTGCTGTGAACAGCAATATGGTGCAAATGCTTGATATTCCGCGTAGCAAACTCATCGGACAGTCCTTTCTGTCGAACCTGGATAAACGAGAACGGCAGAAGGGGGAAACTGGATTTGAGCTCGTGAAGCAGGGGAAGCCTCAATACTATGAGACTCGTGTTGTAAATTCCAGTGGCCGGAAGATCGAAGTTTCGGTAACGAATGTGCCGATTATTATAGATAACGAAGTAGTTGGTGTCTACGGTATAGTATCAGATATAACGGAGCGCAAGGAGTACACGGAGCGTATTCAGGAGCTGAGCAAGCAGCATGAGTTGATCCTCAATACCGTTACCGAAGGAATCTACGGTCTCGATGCGGATGGCATTACCATGTTCATGAATCCGGCTGCGGCATCCATGTTCGGTTATGAAGCTCATGAATTCATTGGTAAAAGTTCACACCCGATTATCCATCACACGCGTGCAGACGGAAGTTATTTTCCAAAAGAAGAATGTCCGATTCACATGACGGTGCTCGATGGACATGCGCGTTCAGTGACGGAGGACGTGTTCTGGCGAAAAGACGGCAGTAGTTTCCTCGTACAGTATCAAGTAACTCCGATTATTGACGAGGGCCAGATTCGTGGTGCGGTCGTTGTCTTTAATGACGTTACCGGTGAACGTGAAATTGTCCGTGCCAAGGAGACAGCCGAACTGGCTGCACAGGCCAAGTCCGAATTCCTTTCCCGCGTTAGTCACGAAATCCGGACACCGATGAACGGCATTGTAGGAATGACTGAGCTATTGGTGGGTACAGACTTGTCAGAGGAGCAGCGAGAGTACGCCCAGATTATTCAAGAGAGCGGCGATGCATTGCTGAACATCCTGAATGATATTCTGGACTTCAGTAAGCTGGAGTCTGGTAAAATGGCCCTGGCCTACGAGCCGTTCTCGCTCCGCAAGATGCTGGAGCAGGTTGCGGAGCTGTTCAAGCCACGAGCAGACGAGAAACATCTGGATATTCGTTTTCGTCTGAACCCGAATATTCCTGATTATATGGCGGGGGATTCGATGCGAATAAGGCAGATTCTGGTGAACCTCGTTGGCAACGCGCTGAAATTCACAGATCAGGGAAGTATCGATGTCACGGTGGACATCATTAAAGGAAGCAAACCTGAGGATAGTGTACTGGATTTTGCTGTGCAAGATACGGGGATTGGTATTCCTGCGGACAAGCAGGATCAGTTGTTCCAGTCGTTCTCTCAACTACATCCAGTAATTAACCGCAAATACGGCGGAACAGGACTTGGGCTGGTGATCTCCAAGAGACTTGTTGAGATTATGGGTGGAAGCATCAGTGTGGAGAGTACGGAAGGAGAAGGCTCCGTTTTCCGGTTTGCTATTCCGACGACGCGAGTTGAAGCATCAGGTGAAAAGTCAGCAAGTGAGTTCCAGCATGACCGTACACGTCAAAGTGACAAGGTGGCTATGCGTATTCTCGTAGCAGAAGATCATCCGGTCAACCGGAAGATTTTACAGGAATATTTGGAGAAATTGGGCTATGAGGCTGATGTGTGCACGAATGGTGTAGAAGCGATTGATGCCATCTCGCAGAATGCCTATGATATTGTTCTGATGGATATCCATATGCCTGTAATGGACGGTCTGAAAGCCACGAATCTGTTACATCGGTTAATTCCTGAGGATCGGATTCCCCCGATTATTGCCGTTACGGGCAATTCGAGGCGGGAAGATAAAGAGGCCTGTCTGGAGATCGGCATGCGGGACTTTATCAGCAAGCCGGTGATGCTAAGTGAACTGAAGCGGGTCCTCCAGCAATGGGGACCGTCTGATGAGCCGCGGATTGGGCCTAGTTAAGTAGAGATTCATATGTGGATCATTGGATTGAGCCCAACGGATTAAAAAGATAGTGTAGCAGAACAACCTTCATGTCCACGGTGTGGTGAAATGAAGGTTGTTTTTTTGTGTTCTATTTTGGAACAAGCTCGCAGTGTAGACCTGTTCCTACTCAGAATTTACGAAGGCTTAGGCTATAGTCAGGCGGTTAATATTACCGGACAAAATTTCACAGGAACGCTCGAATTTCTCAACCTCCGCTTGATCGAGATTTAATTCGATAATCTCTTGAATGCCGCCCTCCCCAATGATTGCAGGGACTCCTGCACAAACATTCCGCTGTCCATATTCGCCATCAAGAATCGCGGATACAGCAATGATTTTATGCTCGTCATTCAGGATGGAGCGAGTAATATGGGCAAGTGCATTCCCAATGCCAAACTGGGTTGAACCTTTACGTGTGAAAATTTCCCACCCAGCATCTTTCGTTTTTTTGGCGATATCGTCCAGATCCAGATGTTTGAACCGTTCCTTGTGTTGATCCAAAATGTGCAGAATAGGCTTGCCGCCAATGGTAACATGGGACCAGGCTACGAATTGGGACTCGCCGTGCTCACCGAGCGCGTAGCCGTGTACGCTGCGCGGGTCGATGGAGAATACCTCGGAGAGCAGTGTTTTGAGTCGTGAAGAGTCGATCGAAGTTCCCGTCCCGATGACACGCTCACGCGGCAACCCGGACAGTTTCCATACCATATACGTAACAATGTCCACGGGGTTGGCTGCGACAACGAAGATTCCGTTAAAACCACTGTTCATGATCGGAACCACGATATCTTTGGCAATGGACTCTGCTTCCTCCAGAACATCCAGTCTTGTCTGTCCAGGCTTTGGATTGGCTCCAGCGGTCAAAATGATGACATCCATACTGCCGCAATCGGCATACGTTCCTGCGTATACTTTCGTTCGGTTGTGTGTAAAGTCCATGCAATGGGAAAAATCGAGTGCCTGTGCTACCGCACGGTCATACGTCCGATCGACCATCATAATCTCCCTGCATATCGATTGATTGATCATCGAATATGCACAACTTGAACCTACAAGACCCGCCCCGATGACCGCCACTTTCCCTGATTTGCCTAACACTGCCTTCAGCCTCCGTTTACATTGGATTTATCCATTACTTGATTATTGTTATGTTAAGTATAGTGCTTTATTTTATGCTGGAATTCAATTCTACGTTACATAAGATAACACATGAAAAAGCAATACAGCAATGATTCCCTCTGTCGCGGGAGCGTATTGGAGTAATGGAGTTAACAAAATTGACATCAATTCGATGCACTCCGAAATTTAGACGGCATTTGCATGTACCTTTTTCGACACGACAGCATTCCTCTAGCTTGTCGGATGAAGGGACTTTTATGCGGAATATATACCTGACAAAAGTTCTTATGAATCCCCAGAAACAGAACTAAACCGTCAAAGGGTTCTGTAAGCGGATTGACGAATACTTACCGACATGCAAGAGAGAAGCACTGGCGGGCTACATTGAGGAAGGTTGTTTGGGAGTCGTTTAAGGTTTCATGTGCACAGTCCATTGTTGGCAAAGAGAAAGGTCACCCGATCCGATGACAGTTCGTTGCAGGAGCGCTAAAGTCGTTATTTTGCAAGTCCAAAAGACTTCATACCGGGAGGGAATTCATGATGATTGAAGAAGTAGGAGCAACGACGGAAACGGCCAAGAGCCTGGGTATAGGTGCCAGTACTCTTCGTAAATATGCAGCAGCACTTGAGGAGCAGGGATATCGTTTCGAACGTTCTGCGAATAAATCCAGATTGTTCAAATCCGATGATATCGAGTGCATTGAACGTCTGATGACGGAGCTTAGAGAGCATAACCTGCCGCTGGCTGATGCAGTGGTTACGGTGCTATCCCCGGCAGAAGGGAAAACAGAACAGCAGTCTGTCCAAGCCATACGTGAGCATACAGAGCAGGAGTGTGCTGCAACCAGTACGGTCTTATCCGGAGCTAATCCATTACCGCCGCTGGAAGTGGATCAGTACGGTCAATTGAGATCTTATGAAGGACTCGGCCAGCTTGTAAGTGAGGTTACCTACGGTGCAGTTGAGCCCAAGCCGGAAGAGGACGATCGCGTGCAGGTGTTACAGCACCGGGTGGATGAACTGGAACTGACACTCCAGCATCTGGCGGACACTCATCTTGCGCTCCAGGAACAGATGGAGAAGCAACGTCAATGGATGAACGAAAAACTGGAGGAAGAACGAGATCGCGAACTCGTGACCAATTTGCGCAGCTATCAGGGGCGAAAACGAAAGTCCAAAATCACTTCACTCCGTATGTTGTTTGGTTTGATGCCAAAGAAACATAAAGAAGCTTAAGTGATTCTACATGAGGGATAATCGTGATTTCACATATACAGCCTGCTATAATTAGCTCCAATACAACATGAAGTCCAGCCGCTGATCAGCCGTTTCTCATGACAGGACAGGAAACCGGATCAGGCATCAGATAGCTGGCGTGGGAGGCAACGTGGAGCTGGAGAGAAGCTGGCAAAGATTGATCGGATTATTTGCAGACCGTCCTGGGCGGCAAGGAATAATCATAGGGGATCGTTATGTGATACGGGAGCTTCTAGGCATGGGGAGTTACGGACTGACCTATCTGTGCGTGGATCAGCAGACGGGAAGGGAAGTCGCGTTGAAGGAATCGAAGCCGAGTAAGGGCAGACTTGCTGCGCGGCTGCTGAGCAGGGAAGCGGATGTGTTACAGCATTTGCATCATCCAGCAATTCCTAAGCTTTTGGATACCTTTAACGTGCGAAGACGGAATTATATGGTGACAGAGTATGTCCGGGGACAGACGCTGGAACAATTGATCTTCGAAGAAGGTCAGCAATATACAGAGCGTGAATGCGTGGAACTCGCTTGTCAGCTATTGTCTCCTGTAGCTCATGTTCATCAGCAGGGATTCATTCATGGCGACGTGCGTATCCCTAACGTCATTGTACGAGAGGGACGAGTACATTTGATTGATTTTGGCCTGGCGAGACGCTTGGGGGAGCCGTTGTTGCCAGAGTTAAAACGCCGAATGAAAGATGTGCCTGAGCCTGAAGATGAACCGGCTATACCGGATCAGGATCTGCAGGATATCGGTCACTTTCTACTTTTCATGTTGTACTCCGCCTACAAAACGGAGAAAGGCAGCATGCCTGCCAGCTGGCAGGAAGAGCTTAAGCTTACGCCTGAACTGCATGAGATGCTGGAGCGGCTCCTCGGGCTTCGTCCGGGTTATGAGGGCGGGGCAGGAGAGCTTCAGCGAGAGATGCAATCTTTGAAGCTATTATTGCTTTAAGATCTAAGTGTGCAAGCGGACGAGGCTTAGCGCGTATTTATAAAAAAACAGGGGTGTTCTGCTGACCGTGAGTACGGTATCGGCGAACATCCCTTTATTATAGTTGGAGTCTGAGAGTCAGGCTCAAGCTAGGTCAAGTCAAAATCAAGCCAAGGTGTTCCGTTCCGGCAAGATCCATTGTTACGTTTAGCTGGAGCTGTGTTTTCTGTTTTTGTAATAACCTGATCCCTGGCGCTGATCCCTGTACTTCATGTCGGATGAGGAATAGCGCTTGTAGCCGCGTTTGCCGGAGGAACTGCTGTATTTTTTATAGGATCGTCTATTGGAGGAACTGTAACGTTTGTGGTGAGATGAGGACTTGGAGTCGATAAGTTTGCCTATGAGCTTCTTAAACATGAGTCGTTCATCCTTTCGTTTTCAGTTATTTTATGCTAATACGTGGCTTATCCAAGACGGGTTTCGTGTTTTTGCGAAAAAAGGTACTCCTCCATTCATAGCTTGGCGTATAATAGGATGTTGGTTAAGTTAAGGGAATTTTTTATTTTGAGCGTTTCGCGTTACAATAGAAGACAGGATAAGATCATAACGGACAAGGAGTAGTTGGCATGATCACGATAAAGACCAAAGAACAGATTGAATATATGAAAAAAGCGGGCGAAATCCTGGCGGCGTGCCATAGAGAGATCGCAAAACTGATTCGTCCGGGAATCACAACACAGGAGATTGACCAGTTTGCAGAGGCATTTATGAAGAAAAATGGCGCTATACCGGAGCAAAAGGGCTACAACGGGTACCCTTATGCGACATGTGCGTCGGTTAATGACGTGATCTGTCACGGTTTTCCGGGAAAATACGTGCTGAAAGACGGCGATATCGTTACCATCGACATGGTCGTGAATTTGGATGGATGGCTGGCGGACTCGGCTTGGTCTTATGCAGTCGGAAATGTAAGTCCTGAAGCGCAACATTTGTTAGACGTGACGAAAAACTCTCTATACAAAGGCATTGAGCTTGCTATTGTCGGTAACCGGATCGGAGACATCTCGCATGCCATTCAAACGTATGCTGAAGGAGAAGGACTGTCTGTGGTTCGTGAATTTATTGGACACGGTATCGGAGAGAAGATGCACGAAGAGCCGCAGGTTCCTCACTATGGCCCACCGCATCGCGGTCCGCGGCTTAAAGAGGGTATGGTCATCACCATTGAACCGATGTTGAATATCGGAACATTCCGCAGCAAGCTGGATTCAGACGGTTGGACTGCACGCACTTTGGATGGAAGTTTGTCCGCTCAGTATGAACATACCATTGCCATTACAGCCGATGGACCGGTTATTCTGACTGCGCAATAAGATGGGGTAGGGATTCAGATGGGTGGACTACACACAGATGTAAGGCTATTCGCCCAGAATGAAAAGATTGTGTCATTTCACTATTGGCTAATTCATTTTCACTGTGCTGTAAGGTTGGTTTAGAGCTATAATGTGACGAAATTTGTATATTTCCGGGCGGCCCACGTTTGTGATCCGCCTGTTTCGGTTTAAACTATTATGAAGATCAACATAGAGCCAGTGGTGTGCCTGTATTACTGCAGATGACAAGGGCTGACCTTGAAGCCACTGGGAATCAGGAGGTTATTTTAATGAGTGTAAATAAACAGATCGTACTGGCGTCCCGTCCTGAAGGGGCCCCATCCAAAGAGAATTTTGAATTCGTTGAGGCATCGCTACCTGAACCGGAAGCTGGGCAAGTGCTGGTTCGTACATTATATTTGTCGGTCGATCCGTACATGCGGGGACGAATGAAAGATACGAAATCCTATGCACCGCCGTACGCCCTGAATGAAGTCATTAAGGGAGGAGCGATCGGGCAGGTTGTGGAATCATCCGAGCCCAATTTACGCAAAGGTGATCTGGTGACGGGGATGTGGGGCTGGCAGCAATATGCTGCGGTCAATACGACGGATCTGTCGCTGATTGATTCGGACGAGGCTCCAATTACAGCTTATCTCGGTGCATTGGGCCTGACAGGTTTGACCGCGTATTTCGGCATGGAGGATATCGGCAAACCCAAGGATGGAGAGACCGTTGTGGTCTCTGGTGCGGCAGGAGCTGTGGGGATGATCGCAGGTCAGATCGGTAAAATCGTCGGTGCGCGTGTGGTTGGTATCGCAGGTTCTGACGATAAATGTACCTATCTGAAAGAAAAGCTTGGTTTCGACGTTGTGCTGAACTATAAGACGGAGCAAGATATGTCGGCAGCGATTGAAAAGGCTTGTCCTGACGGAGTCGACGTATACTTCGACAATGTTGGCGGCGATATCTCGGATGCTGTACTGCGTCATATCAATCGGAATGCCCGTATTCCGCTGTGCGGACAGATCTCGTCTTATAATCTGGAGAAACCGGATATCGGCATGCGTCCACAAACACTGCTGCTAACGAACACGGCACTGATGAAAGGTTTTCTGCTGGGCGACTACACGAAGTCTTTCAAGGAAGGCCGCGCCAAGTTGGCAAAGTGGATTCAGGAAGGCAAGCTGCAATATGAAGAGAACATTGTCGAGGGTTTCGAACGGACACCGGAAGCTTTCATTGGACTCTTCTCTGGAGATAATCTGGGCAAGCAGCTGGTGAAGGTTGCAGACCCTGAATAGATGGATTGAGCGAGTGAATTTGGGTTGATGGATGAGTACATTCATTCCAACGATTAAAGCGACTTCCGCATAACAGTTCTGATTAAGTCGTTGCAGCCTGCAAGCAAAAGACACGTTCTTAGCACCTTTTTATGGTGTGTTGAACGTGTCTTTTTAAATTGATGTTGATGTCGATTGATGTTATAGCTAAGTTGATGTGATCAATGTGATTGGTAAATGCTTAATACCTTGATTGTTTAATTTCTTATTGCTCTAGACCTATAAAAATCAGGGTAGTGCCGGGGGATTTTAGCTACCGTTTAGTTCTGAACAGCGAGCACTTCCTTGTAGTGTTTGTACATATATACACGCCAGCGCACAATCATACCGAACGCCAGCAGGAAGAACAGACCGCCTGTTTGCGGAATGCTGACATATCGCTGGATGACTTCATGCAGAATCAGGCGTACAGCCAGAAGTCCTAGCAAAATGAAGGCAAAGCTGCGGGAACGTGTGGCAAAAATCTCTTCTCCTACGCGTTCAAACTTGGTGCTGCGAATGAGAGGATACGAGAAAATAAACCAGCCGACCAGAAGCGCGATGAGCGCCCACAACCATGGAACATGGGTCTCCGGTACAACAAACATAAAAAAGCCTGTGCTCATGCCGAGCGGCGGAATAATAATTTTACGGATGGTGACCGGCCGGTGGCTGGCTTTCATACGAATGAAGATGGCAAGTAAGGCCATGACAAGCATGCCAACAGTCGCCCCGATTTGAAGATAGTACGGAGAGATTTGAGCCACGTAAACGCCCTCTTTCTACAATGATATGTAATCCGTTCAACCGGATAAGATACAAAAAGACCTGATTTTTCAGTTCCTATTATAGCACAAATACAGGAACTCGATAGAACACATATCTTTTAAAAATGCAGGCAATGTTGATCGTTTTTTGTTAGGAAAATATGTAGGAAGTGTCTGAAAACTCTGAAGAAAGCTGATTTTGCCGAATGTTCATTCCAAGCAAGGAAGTTTCCCGCAGGCGTATCGGGACACGTCAAGGGAAAGTGACGTAGCAGGGGGCGGAAAGGGGGAAAGATGCACTTCAGTAGGTTTCAAGACACGCTCTAGTATTGTTCCCGCTGAGTTGTCGTTTATTCGAATAAGAGGAAATTAAGCCAGATGTACTAACAGATGTACTAATGGCTGCACTAAGAAGGGATTACTGCAACAGATGGACAGGCGTGGGATGGTGTATCTAAACTTATTAACCTCCTGCTCCTGTTCCTGGGCACAAGCTATGTAGGCTAACGATCACCAGGAAGCTTATTTGCCGCATTTTCTGCTTCTTTTAATTCTAGCTATGATGAACGTAAACAAGGATA
>NZ_JACLIC010000046.1:0-146458 GCF_019748695.1 Paenibacillus cucumis (ex Kampfer et al. 2016)
TAATTTGTCCTTTACAAGGGGTACATTTTACAGACGCCCCATCCTGTTTTTAACCATTTCCAGAGTTCAGAAACTTAGAAACCATAAACATGAACGTAGCTACATCTTCAGAAAATCTCGGTAATACCTTAGGCATCCCTCAGTTAAGTCAACCTCAGTAACTCCGCACGTAAGCCAGCTTCTGCTCCATCTCTTCCACACATTCATAACAATCATGTTCGTCGTTTGCCACCATCGGCGTGACCGGGTATAGATTCATCTCTGTGCGATTGTATGTTTTAAGCAGTGGCAACAACTGTGTAACTCTGGTATTGGCCGGATCAAGCCAGGTGTTGATCTCATCATCCATGAGAATAGCCGGCATCTTGTTTCCAAACTCACGAGTCGCCAGATTCGCGCCAGCCATGAGCATTGTACAGGTGCGAAGCGGTTGCTTGCGGGTATCTTTCCAGATCTCATACAATCCCGCAATGCCAAAAAGTCCGCGATCCGGCATGACAACACGCACTGCATAACGCTTCTTGCCTTCTTGTCGCCAGTAATACAGCCCATTGCATGGAATAACACAGCGTTTGGTCTCCACTAACTTATAATACGCGGGGTTTTCATGCACAGTCATTAAATTAGCATTCACCGCATCCCTCCCCCAGAACGGAATGAATCCCCAACGGAATTCATCCAGCACACGTTCTCCATCCTGATGTAGAATGATCGGCGTATGTTGCGTTGGACTGATATTATAGCGATTTTTATAGTAATACATGACTCGTTGTACCTTGAAATGATCCCGAACTTCATCTAGATCAGCCGCGAGTGAAAAACGTTCGCACATCCCTATACACTCCTTTTTCCTAGTAAGGTTGAGTGTATTATTTGTGAGTTAAGGGAATTTATGCATACCTTCCCCAGACAGAAAGCGACTTGTTGTGACAACATTCCTTTAGTGCACAGGTTTTTTCCTTTTTTCCATAACAAAAACAACGACTTGAGACTCATTTCAGGTACACATTTACTTGTTACTATAATAGAGAAAATATACATTTATTGGAGGTTTTAAGTATGAAAAGGAAGTTGTTGATGAGCCTGATGTTGTTCTCTGCGCTCGCGATGTTTGGCAGCACGATCTACGCAGCAACCTTTTTGAATTACGGCTACCCTAGTTCCACCATTCCAATTCGGACCTACAACTACGCTTCTGCATGGCAGGGTCCAATGGATGCTTCTCTTGCCAACTGGAACAATGCGGGAGCCAAAGTGCAATTCGTCAAAACGAATAATTCTCCGAACACGATCACCGCTGGTAACTTCAATAATACCGCTTATGGTGTTAACTACGCTTCTGTCTCCGGCAATCAGGTTGTCAACTTCCGCATCGAACTCAACGCCTCCACGATTACCGCTGATGCATCCAACTTATCCAACTTTATTCAAAGCGTGTTCGTTCATGAACTGGGTCACTCCGTCTGGCTTGGTGACAACCCGACAACGAACAGTCCTTCCATTATGTCTTACACGCGCAACCGGAATTCCATGACCAAACCACAGACCTTCGATATCAATAATGTCAGATCCAGATACTAATCGTTCGTACATCATCATTCCGTATCATTTACATTTTATTTCCAAGGAGGATTCCGATCTATGAACAAGAATCGAGTACTTACCTTACTCGTCTCTTCTATCTTTATCCTGTCTGTCGTCGGCTGCTCTTCAGCAACTCCGGCCGCTTCTCCCCCGGGTACTCCCGTCAAAATCATCGCATCCGAGGATTATCCCAGTTATGGAAGTGTAGACGCTTTGTCAGAGCGGGCCGACACCATTGTGAAGGGCAATGTCATCCAAACCCGGGTTGAAGCTTTAGATGACAGGGGACAAGCTGATTCCCAAGATCAGAATCATATGAATGCAGCGGGAAGTGCGGCAGATGCTCAGGTTTCTTTTGACAAAATCTATACGATCTATACGGTTCAGGTGACTGAATCCTACAAAGGGGGGTACACAGCCGGGGATCGGCTTGAAGTCAAACAGCTTGGCGGACAACTGGGTAACACCGAAATCGTCAACGATGACAGTCTTAAGCTTATGCAGACCAAGGATTATGTACTTTTTCTTGAAACATATGCGGACACCCCTGCAAGCCTGCTAAACAGCGTTCAAAGCCTCTATGTGGTCAAACCTGCTTCGAAGTCAAACCAGGCCAGCCAGCAATCCCAGTCTGAGGTGATTGTCAGTGCAAACCCGGAGAATGATCTGACGCTCAGCCTGAGCGAATTGCAACAAATCAAAAACGAACAGTCCAATCCGTAACGTATATTTACTCTTTTACCTACTTACTTATTTGATGTCCATCTCAACATGCCGCTCTACATAAGAATAATAAAACGTGCTACCCCAAATACCGGGTGGCACGTTTTTACGTTATCGCTATGATCAAAATCTCTCAGTGCCAATGGCTAGCGATTGACACACACTGGAAGGGTAAACCAGAAACAACTTCCTTCTCCCTTCTTACTCTGAACTCCAATTTCGCCTCCATGCCGTTCCACAATGGATTGAGCGATCGCGAGCCCAAGTCCAGCTCCACCACTACTTTTACTACGGGATTTATCAATCCGGTAAAACCGTTCAAAAATACGTGTCGTTTCTTCCGCTTCAATCCCCTCACCTTGATCCAACACCGCAATTTGCAAAAACGCTCCCTGCTCTGTGGCAGTAAGCATGATTGTGCCTCCTGTAGAAGAGTATTGGATGGCATTTTGCAATAAATTGGAAACCACCCGTTTCATCTGTGCAGGTACCATCATGGCAGCTGGCAATTGATCAGGCAACTCAATCTCCACATTCAGCTCTTTCTCGGCAAGATGGAACGAAAAGCCCTCGAGTGTGCTAACCAACAACTCATCGACATGACTGGGCTCTGGATCAAATCGCTCCCCTTGGGCCTCCAGACTCGATAGATCAAACAAGTCCTGGATCAGCCCTCCCAGCCTCTTCGTTTCAAGGCGAATCGTATTCAGATAACGCCGGAAGGTGGCTTCATCCTTAATCACATCATCCTCCAGCGCTTCGACAAAGGCCTGAATCGAGGCCAGTGGTGTACGTAAGTCATGAGACACATTTGCTATCAGCTCACGCCTGGCCGATTCGGATTGATGAAGATCGTCAAAACTATCCTTCAGTCTGGAACTCATTTCATTAAACTGCTGTGCCAGCAGTTTAAATTCCTGTGGCCCGATGAGAGGAACTTCCGTATGGAAATCCCCTTCGGCTACCTTCACTGTGCGCTCGGTAATACGAGCTATTGATTTTTCCAATGGCTTCGTTAATACATACTGGAGAACAAACGAAAGTAAACCTACCCCGGCCGTTATACCCGACAGCCAATACAATTGATCGATGGTGAGCAGCATTTTGGAATAACTGACGAACAAACAAATCAACAATACACCAATGCCCAGAAGACTGGACAATACCAGATACGTGCGTAATTTCATGATGAGCCACCTGCAAACTTATAACCTATACCCCAAACCGTTTTAATATATTTTGGATCGGAAGCATTTTGCTCGATCTTCTCTCGTAATCTACGAATATGCACGGTTACGGTCGTCGTATCTCCCTCGTAGCTAAAATCCCAGATTTTGCTCAACATCTGACTACGCGAAAACACCTGTCCCGGGTGGCTGGCTAGCAAATACAACATCTCAAACTCGGTAACCGTCAAGTCAATCAGCCGTCCGTCAATCCCTACCTCACGTTTCACAAAATCAATGGTCAGCCCTTCATAACGAATCGTATGTGATGAATGAGTGGCAGGCGACACCTGTACCGTTCGCATTCTGCGCAATATCGCTTTGACACGCAGAACGAGTTCTCTCGGACTAAATGGTTTGGTCAGATAATCATCTGCTCCCATCGTCAGACCCATCAGTCGATCCTGCTCTTCCCCACGAGCAGTCAGCATAACAATGGGTACATCCTCGCTTTGCCGAATCTCGTTACAGATCTCCCATCCATTTTTATGTGGCATCATCAGGTCCAGCACAATCAGATCTGGCGTGTGGCTGCGCCACAACTCAATCGCCTCTATACCATCCTTAGCTGTCACCACGGAATAACCTTCCCTTTCGAGGTACCTGCGACAAACGTCTGTAATATTACTGTCATCATCGGCAACCATGATACGCTCATTCAATGAACTCACCCCATATTCAAAACAAGCATCTGGCATCATCATATCACAGGGCAAGGATCATATTTCAGTATTATTGATCTGCCTTACTTTCAATTTTTTACGTTTACTTTGTTACCTTCACTTCATAGCCTTCATCGGCATCATGTATTTGGAAATGACCATATCCGTTACATATGTGTTGCCCTCATGAATCATGGGCATTGACTTCGAGCTAACCTGCATGCCGTCTACCATCATTTTTGTGGAACCAACCCACACCTTAATGGTTTTAGCTGCAGGCATCATAGCCCCTTCCATCATCATGTCGTCCTTCATCATCATGTCATTTTTCATTTTCATATCGTCTTTCATCATCGTGTCGTGCATTTTGTCCATATACATTAACGTTACCGAGCGGTCTTTGCTGTCCCACATAATGCTGTAACCATACATTTTTGCCGCCTGTCTCAATTGCACAAGTTCCATGCCATCCTTTTTAATCATTTTCATCTCTGTAGCGCTTGCACTTGCCAATCCTGAAAAGGTCAAAGACATCATCAACACCGCTGCCGCAATCATTTTTTTGCTTTTGCTTGTTTTCATCATTGTTATCACTCTCCATGGGTTTAGTTGCTTGCATGGACTACAATAAGGAAAACAACTTACGATTCTCTAAGCAAAATGTTACGAAACCATTACGATGTAATTTGTGGTATCATCCTGTCACAAAAAACGGTTGAAGTCCCTCTCCGCGAGAGACTTCAACCGTTTTATTCGTTGCTACGTCTTTTTTTTCGCTTGCCTCACATTTAGTTCACTCGAATAAAATCAGCCATGGATCGAACCTCGACCGCCCCTGGATTCGAATTGACATCTGCTTGCTGTAAACCTTCTCTGGAGATGAACTTCACCTTTACCGGAAACCCGGGAATCAGATCAAAGAAGTTATCCGAGAAGACCCCTTCAACTTCCGAAGACATCCACACCTGCTTGGCAAGAACATCACTTTCCAGCAACAGATGTACACCCTCCTCATCCGCTCCTCCGCTGACTTTGATGCTCGCAGGCTGAAGCGCAAGCTCTTTGGCAGGCACGAAGTAATGCTCCTGGACAATGTCTGTTACTCCCTCTTGACGGAGAGCGATCCGCAGTAGCGTCGTCGTAGCATCATGCCCTTCAAGCCAGTCTGCATTACGTAAGGACAACAACTTCTCACCTGCATTGGGTGCTACGTTTACTGCAAAAGTCTCTTCCCAGTGCACCGTGCCATCGAATCCAATCAATTGAACTTGAAGCTCCCCCTCCACCTTCTTCAATAGATCAGAAACCACATAGATATCTGTGACGTCTTCTTTGGTACCATCCACGGAAACCAATACATCATTGAAACTACGTTTCGCATAATATTGCAATGCCTTCCAGCGACCAAGATAATCCATACCCGCCCACGAAGCGACAGGCCAGCAATCATTCATTTGCCAGTAGAGCGTTCCCATACAGTAAGGTTTGCGGCGGCGGTGGGCTTCGATTGCGGTTTTCATCGCTTCTGCTTGAAGGACCTGACTCATATACAGGAAGGATGGGAAATCCTTCGGTTCATGCAAATACATATCCATATACTGCTTGATCAGTCGATTACCCGCACCGTTCTTTTGATGTGCAAGCATGACCTCTGACTCCAAGGCCAAGTCTTCTTCCTCGGCGTATGTGCGTACCGACTTGTATTCCGGGAACGACTGGAACCCATACTCACTCATAAAACGGCCTACATATATATTGTAATTCTCAAAAGGCTCCACATTGTGCCACACGCCCCAATAATGGATGTCTCCTTCCGATGTAGACGGATGGGCATGCTGCTTTTCATCCCCTGTCAGCGATACAATGGGGGAGGAAGGCCAGTAGTCAATGCCTGGTGCATACGCGTCGACCACTTCTGGCAAAAGGTCATGGAAAATCGCTTCATAATCCGCCCAGATGCGTTCGCGCTGTTCGGCGTTGTAATCTTTTTTCCAGCCCCAGCCACCATTTTCAATATAATGCGCCCAAGCCGAATCTATCTCATTGTTGCCACACCACAGTACAATACTCGGATGATTGCGCAGACGTTTCACATTGTCGATCGCTTCATGACGGACACTGTTCAGGAACGCTTCATCACCCGGATACATGCTGCACGCGAACATAAAATCCTGCCACACCATGATACCGTATTCATCACACAAGTCGTAAAATACATCCTCTTCGTAAAAGCCACCGCCCCATACACGTAGCATATTCATGTTGGACTCCGCTGCCGATATGATCTCATGCATGTACCGTTCTCGTGTCACTTCGGTAATAAAACTGTCATTGGGAATGTGGTTGGCTCCTTTGGCGAAAACCGCTACTCCGTTCAGTTCAAAATAAAAGGAAGCGCCGGCTTCGTCCGAATCACGCACAAGACGGATGGAACGAAGTCCTGTTTTGACCTCGTGCGTTGCGACAGCACGCTCACCTTGAAGTACTTCGGCAGCAAACGTATATCGATACGCTTCACCCAATCCACGGCTCCACCAGAGCTTTGGATTCTGAATCGAGATTGGTACCTCTACCGTATGAGAACCAGATTGCAAAGATACGGCCTTCTCCCAGCGCTGACCATCTGCACCTATGCGAATAACGGTATCTATAGGCTGAGAAGTTTCCACCTCTACCACGGCGGTGACTTGTGCCGATGTGGCATTTACTTCATTTTGACGGATAAATAAATCATTAATTATCACATCTGTCCATCCCTCAAGCCTAACTTCACGCCAGATGCCACTGGTGACAAAACGCGGACCCCAATCCCAGCCATAGTGATATGGTGCTTTGCGCGCAAAGATACTGACTCGTTTATCCCCGAGACCGCCCACATCGGATTGGTCATTGGATGCAGGCAAGGCATATCCCAGCTTCTCCAGCTTCGGTAAATCCTCCTGAATGGGAGAACGAAAATGAATGCGAAGCATGTTCCCCTGTTCCTTCACTAATGCTTTTACATCTGCCTTCCATACTCGAAACATGTTATCCGCAGACAACACATGTGTGTCATTCACATATACATCCGCATACGTATCCAGTCCGTCAAAAACTAGTTCGAGATGCTCCTGCGTATATAAAAAAGATTCAATATCGAACGTTGTACGATACTCCCAGTCCTTCTTGTCGATCCACTGCACTTCCTTCTCATTTGTCCCGTAAAACGGGTCAGGAATCTTGCCTAATCTCAGCAGATCGGTATGTACGCATCCAGGCACCTGAGCCGGCATCCATTCCTGATCCTCACTAGCCTTGAACGTCCAGTTTTCAAATCGTTGTGATAGCTTTGTGCTCATGACAGCCTCCCATGTCGTTAGAGTAACCAACGTATTTTGTTAGGTTTTGTTATTATATTAGCAAACAATTCACAAAACAAAATTAACATGTTAGCCGTATAACAGTCAATGCATTTGGTCAATTAAATTGTTCTATTATCACTGCAATCACAAAAAAAGACATAGAGATTTACTTCTCCATGTCTTTTCCCTTCTATTTTGTTTCCATCCTGCTAGGAAGGTCCACAACCACAACTTTGCCTGGCTACTCCCGTAACATATGATATTCGTCCCGCATAATGATGTCCGCATGAATAAGCTTACGCTCATATGGAACATTCGGATTGCTAATGCGCCACAACAACTGATCTACAGCACGGGCTCCGAGATGTTCCTTATGAATATGTGCCGTAGCCATAATAGGATCATCTGCCCTTGTATTATCGAACCCTGTTACCGCGCACTGTTCAGGCACCTGAACGTCGCGACTTCGCAAAGCCTCAATGATAATAAATGCCGTGTGGTCATTCGCGCAGACGATCACCTCTGGAATATCTTCAAGCTTGAACTCTCTGATGGTTTGTTGCATCTCCTTATACTCCTGCACGAGCAGCCCCGCATGCTGTTCAGCCTGTAGTTGCATTACTTCAAGTCCCATCCGATACCCGAGCCACCGTTCCCTGAAACTAACCGCATCAGGTAGCTGTCCAGCGAACTGGAACCGTTTATATCCCTTCGCCGCAAGCATAAGGACTAACTCCTTCATGCCTTTCACATTGTCAGTAAATACAGTATCGGTATGTATTGCAGAATCCTCGTGATCCACCATGACGAGCGGAATGCGCAAGCGATATATTTCGAGCAGCACTGGCGTTGAGATCGTGCCTACCGTAATAACACCCCGAATAGCGTCGGGATTGAGAACCGAAAACATATGATCGGAAGAAGGTTCCGTCAGCGTCAAAATATCCATACCCTGCTCATTCAAACGCGCTGAAATCCCGTCGAATACAGGCCCCCAATACAAGGAAGAACGATTTTGAGATCGTATATTCGGAAACAAAATCAATATGGTACCTTCGTTTTTCTTCCCCATTGTGTCACCGAATGATGTATGAGAATCCACTGCATTATATTTTGGCTCTATTTTAAAATAACCCAGTTGCCCCGCGGTTCTGACAATCATCTCACGCGTGTGCTCACTAACCCCCGGCTTACCCGTCAGTGCACGGGAAACTGCGAACTTGGATACTCCTGCAGCATCTGCGATCTGTTGCATGGTCACTCTTTTGCCCATCTTGCTCACCCGATTTTCCTGATATTTCATCCAGTGTAGCATAAAACCCCGAATGAACAAAACATGTTTTGTTCATTCGGGGTTTGTTAGGTTAGATCGGAGTAAGACGGAATAACCTGTAACTTCGTTTATCTACCGTTTATTTATGGGCGACTGTCTTCCACTACATATATTTAGATGGACAGAGAGATTCAGTTAACACTATAACGCCGGGCGCTTTCTGCGTCTGAACAGATGCAGCGGCAGTTTGATCTCCGTAATCAATACGCCAGCCAGCATCAACGTTGCTCCGCAGTATCCTTGCAACGTAAGAGACTCTCCCTGAAAAATAAAAGCAAACGCTGCGGCAAACAGTGGCTCCAGCGAAAAGATCAGACTCGTTCTCGTAGGTGAAGCGTGGCGCTGGGCAAAAGTTTGCAAAATATAACCAAGCCCACTGCATAATACTCCGAGTCCCAAGATCGATGCCCATGATTCCGGAGTATCTGGTAACTGCGGTGTTTCAAACAAAAATGTGGCTACCGTTCCCAACAAAGCCGCTACACCAAGTTGAACGATTCCGAGTGTAAGTGGGTCATGCCGAGGTGTATATTTACCCGCCAGCAGAATATATATGGCGTAAACCAGTGCCGCGATAATACACAACAGATCCCCCAGGTGCAAACTCATTTCATGCTGAAGGGTCAATAGTCCAAGCCCTGCTACTGCGACCACTATACTGACACTAAGACGTTTGTCCAGCAATCGCCGGCGCAAGACTGTCGTTAATATCGGTACAAAAATGACGGCCAAACTGATCAAAAACCCCGCCTGAGACGCCGTCGTTCGCTGTACCCCATAGGTGATGAATACAAATGCAGCAAACAACGCTGTACCCAGCACGCCTCCAGCAAGCAACGTACCGCGATCTACACTTCTCAAACGGTGGTGAAAGAGTATCCCTGCCGCTACAAAGGCGATTCCAAATCGCAAAGCAATCAAATTTAGTTCTTGCATTGAAGCTAGTCCCGATTTCATAAACAGATAAGAAGAACCCCAAATAACGGTTGCAAGCAGCATCTGCACGTCTGCTCTTCGTGATGCTTGAATCTGATTTCCCTGTACCCCATTCATCTAACTTCTACCTTCATTCTTCTATAATAGTCTGAGCTACGTTGGTTATATGTACTAAACTAACTCGCCTTGGCAAGTATAAACGATCTCTTTGCATTATAAAAATGAATATTTATAATAGTTAATATGAAATAAACTAATGTATAGAAATGTAGATTAATCTGGAAGGAAAGTACTATAACATGTCGCTAATTAAATACGAAATTCTAAACACGGTAGTTGAATATGGCAGTCTGACCAAAGCATCCGAGGCCCTGAATATTACACAATCCGCCGTCAGTCACGCCATCGCCAGCCTGGAAAGCGAATATGGATTCTCCCTGCTTCATCGCAGTCGCTCGGGTGTCCGGGTCACCGCGGAAGGTGAGCGTATTCTCGGTTATACTCGTGAAATCATCCGCTGGGCCGAACTGATGAACCAGGAAATCTCCCTGATTCGCGGTGCCGAGATTGGTACGGTACGAATCGGGACATTTGCTAGCGTATCGACACAGTGGCTTCCGGGTATTCTCAAGCAGTTCAGGCTTCGCCACCCCGGAATTGAAATTAAGCTTTGGGAGGGTGACTATGCCGAGATTGAGAACTGGCTCGCCAGCGGGGCCATCGACCTTGGGTTCTTGTCTCTTGGCGACTCGTCGCCATTTGATACGATTACATTACAAAAAGACAGGATGATGTGCATCCTGCCTCTGGATCATGCTCTGGCTTCAGAGAAATCGGTATCTTTTGAAGTTTTGCTAGAGCAGCCTTTCATTCTTCCCAAATGGGGCGGTGACAACGAAATTGAACGTTTGATTCGTCAACATGCTGCCAAATTAAATGTGGTATATGAGGTAGCCGAGGATCAGGCTATTATGGCCATGGTACGTAACGGACTTGGCATCAGTCTTCTTCCCGAGATGGTGCTGCAAAATCATACGGAATCACTCGCGCTGGTGCCACTTTCAGGTGACCCTTACCGAATGATCGGTTTAGCTTGTGCTTCCCTTCGGAATATTTCACCAGCAGCACGTCGTTTCATTGAAGAAGTCCAACAATGGCTCATCTCTAATCAAGAAGTTTAGTTTCACGTGACTCACACTCAGGTGAACAGGCTTAAAGACGATCCTATCTTATTCCCAGACCCGATCTAGCTGATCTGCATAGTAGCGTATCGCCAGGCTGTAGTCCATTATTCGCGGATCTCCAGAAGTATCCGCAAGCTGAACAAGCAGCCGCCCCATCGCTTCTGCGTGTTCGCCGAGATTATAGAGCACCATGGCATAAAATACTTCAAATTCCCGGTGCTCGGGAAATTCCGATATTCCTGCCAGCAGCCATGTTTTGGCATGCTCGTATTGTCCAAGCGTACGATAAGTACTCCCTAGTCCGAGAATTGCACCAGCCCGATCTTCTGACGATAGTTCCAGCTGCAGTGCTTTTTCATAATAAGGCACAGCCTCACGTTCCAATCCTAGCGAGTCATTTGCCCATGCGAGTTGATACCAGCCTTCCCCATTTTCCGGCTCAAACTCCGTAATTTGGTTCAAAAGCTCAATTGCTTCCCTCACTTTGCCTTCCTGTCGCAGGCAGATCGCTTGTTGCAAATCACTCATGTTGTTGTCACATCCAATAGCTGTTAATAATAAACAAGCACATCTTGTAATAATACCAACAACGAGGTTGTCCGTTTTATTCCAAAATGTGCTCTCTGAGGGAATCCCTGCTCTCTTCTGTTTAAGACCAAGTTGTATTCACTACCATTAAGATGAACAGGAGCATTAGGTAATTGACCGAGATCAAAAAGTTAACCTTCGCCCACTTCTCATCATCCTGTGTTTTCAATCCGCCAAGTGTATGTACAAACCAGATCAAGCTGCTAATCAGAGATACAATCAGAAACACCAGTCCAACGTAATCAAAATAATACAACAGGAATACAGCAGGAATCAGCAGAAAAACATAAGGAATCATCTGTAGCTTGGTACGTTTCACACCTTTGACCACCGGTAAGAGTGGGAAGCCTGCAGCACGATACTCTTCCACACGGCGAATACCCAGCGACCAGAAATGTGGAGGCTGCCACAAAAATAACAGTGCAAACAACAGCCAGGCTCCTGCATCGATTTCATTCGTTACGGCGGTATACCCAATGACAGGTGGCATCGCCCCTGCAATTCCGCCCAGCGATGTGCTCCATGTCGATGTACGTTTTAGCCACATCGTATAGATCACAATATACGCAAACCAACCGAGCATAGCCATCCAGCCGGATAACGGATTCACCAGTACAAACAATATCGCTAAACCAGCGACTCCGAGCACCAAGCCGTAACCAAGAACAAATCCTGGTTTCAGATGATTAATGTAATCCATTCTTTTTTTCGTTCGTTCCATCTTTTGATCCAGCTCACGGTCCCAATAATTATTGATGACACATGCCGAAGCAATGACGAGCGTTGAACCAATCACGACCATAAGCAGAGATATCCATGCGATATCCCATTGTGAAGCAACCCAGAAACCGACGGCAACCGCAAACACATTCAACCTTAACAGTCCGGGCTTGGTTAATGCAATCATGTCTTTAAACATCAGAAGCCTCCTGAATGATGTAAAAACGCCATTCCTATAATGATACATGTACCACCAATAAATTACAATCGCTTTCAACCATTTGTCATAACAAAAAGCATTCTTTACCGTTTACTTGAACGGAAAGAATGCCTTTTGGATTATTTGTATGTTATCTGTTTAAGGGATATACTGTTGTACAATTTTAATTACTTTTCCATCTTGAATCGTCAGGTGGTAAGGGAACACAGACATATCCAGAATGCGTTTATCCCCATACAACGACTCAAACTTGGTCAAGCTTACGGGTTCGTTCCACTGAATTTCCGCCCCCTGAACCGTACCGTCACGGTCATACAGTTGCATGAGAACGTTGGCGTCAGCTTTGACCTCAACCTGCTCTTGTTCTTTGTTATCATTAACAATATAGTAACCGTCAGGTGCTTCATCCATGCCCGCATCCGGATTACGTTGTTTGAAAATCGTATTGGCTTCCTCACCCTGATACCAGCCGATTTTATCTACAGTCAGCATTAATTTACCGTCTTCCACACGCATCCCGTCAATATAAGCTGTATATACTTCAGAATTGGCCAACTGGGCCTTATTAGCAGAAGGTGACTGAACATCGGTACGCTCCTCTGCGTTTGCAGGGGTAAGCAAATATGTAGTCAGCACGATGATGCCAAGTAAAGCCACTGCTGCACCGATCATCCGATATCTCCATTGTTTCGCCGCGTTCTTCATGCCAGCATCTCTCCTTATTTCATACGTCTCTTTAATAATTAAACGAAAGCTTTTCTTCTCAAACGGACACGCCAAACATTAACGATTCGTTTATGTTGTACTCATCATACGTCATAGCACTTTCTGAAAAGTATCAGCCAGATTAAAAATAGTTACAATTCGCGTCATCACTACTGAGCTTGTCCACCGCTTTACATGGAGAAACCCCAAATCAGCTGCATTCGGGGTTTCTGCTGCATCTATATTAATCTATGCTTGTACAGTCCATTTATGCCTAAACTTCTTTAATGACTTGTTCTGGTGTCTTGCGCCAAACGAACCAGCATATGAGCAAGCATATGGCGTTCCTCTTCTTTACCAACGTTCCAGAGTTCCTGTAATAGCTTCTCTTCCCGGTTGCGAGGTTCTTCGTTAGCTGCCAGATGATCTGCTACTTTTTGTGCAATTTTAGCCATTTGTTCTTCGCTTAAACCGATGGATTCGCCCATGGCAATCCGTTTACCGAGGTATTCCTTGAATGCATCAAAATTTTGTAAAATGTGGTCTCTTTCCTCCGGTGCAATCTTTTCGATTGCGTTGTCTACCTGATCTGTGGAAACCTGCCCGTCTTTGTGGATCACATGATTTTGTTCATTCATGCTTATTACCTCCTTCAGTTTAATTGCATATTCATTTTTATGACTTATGTTGAGCTTGCAATAAGCTTCACAACCTTGGGTCATTTATAATATAAACGTCTCGCTGAAGTTTAATCAGCCGTTTCAAAAATCGTAGTTCGGTTAAACGTTTTACATATACATGTAGATGTTTGGTTATGTTAGTAAACATTGATTACTACCGAATTTAAGGAGGAGATCTCATGAATGACAAACCTAAACATGACAAAACAACCGATGAACTCAAACCCGGTGTAAATACCGTCATTGAACCAGACAAAAAAAATCCGGGACCTACGGACATGATTGAAGGTGTCGTCGGAGATATTGTAGACAACATTCGCAAAGACTTTACCCATAAAGGACATGATCATTCTTCCAATAAAAATGTAACAGATGAACCGGGTAAATAATCCTTAAAAGAAACGCACGAAAACAAGTCCTCCTAAACCAACTGGAAAATAGAGGACTTGTTATTTTTTGTGTTTTTTTTATAATATGCTATTAACCCTTAGCCATCTTCTGTAACGCTTTGTGAATCCAGATGGCCGCAATCGCGCCTTCGCCCATAGCAACAGTCGCTTGTTCGGCATGTATACCAAGATCTCCAGCAATCCAGACGTGAGGAGCCGCCTGCATACTACGAGGATTCGCCTCTACATGTTTATTGTCTGCAATGACGGCTCCAAGCTGCTCAGCGAGCTCATAGTGAACCCGGTTCCCGCCAAAGGCGATAAATCCACGTTCTGATTCAAAAATCTGACCATCTTCGGTTAAAACACCTGTAATATGACCGTCCTCCATCTGTTGTACTTCCTGTACCGCTGCTTCAAGATAACGGACTCCTGCTTGCTTCATTTGACGATGAAGGTCAGCCGAGATCGCTGTCTGCTCGTGGTTGATATATAAAAGATCATTAGTACGTTCAATTAAGGTCATGGCCATATTCGCTCCAGCTTCGCCAGCCCCCAGCAGGATCGTCCGCTTCCCTTGAATCTCATAACCATCACAGTCAGGGCATACATACACGGTTCTGCCGAGTGTAGACTTCAGTCCCGGAATATCAGGTATTCGATCCGATAACCCGGTCGCCAGCAGCACTGTTTTGGCCTGATACAGGGTTCCAGAGGACCCTTTAAGCCTGATCTTGTCCTCATGCACACGCATGGCTTCTACAATTCGATCCTTTTCAAACAAAACACCTGTCTGCTCAGCTTGCATCCTGCCAATGGCCCGTAATTCTTTGCCCGACACCCCATCCGGATAACCGAGAATGTTATGATAGGTTCGGCATAACGTTGATCTGCCTTCCCCAGCATCGACTACCAGTACTTGATGCGCTGAATAACGTCCCAGCTGAATGGCTGCCTGAAGCCCTGCAATCCCTCCACCCACAATAATACAATCCATCTCTCGCATGTTATTCCCTCCTGAATATCCAGTACTCTCTCTTTTTAAAAAGTATATTTTCACATGATGATTCTTGTCCTTCTATACATTAAACCGTACAAACAGGCTTAAACGGCCTGACTTATTCCATAGCTTAAACCAAAAATAAAAGACCCAAACCTCCGGTTTCAAACGAAAGGTTTCGGTCTTCAAGTGTTAGAACTGATACGATTCGAAACGCATAGCATTGGTGATGGCGTTCCATACATCCGCAGTTTCGCCGCCCATATACCAGTAAGCCAGTCCTGCAATGTTTCGCTCACCACTCATCCGAACTTTGGCAGACAAGGAGCGACTCTCTTCCGCCCAGATGGCTCGTGCCACCGATTTAGACGTGTAGTTAATCATATACTGCTTCAGCTGTGTATCCCAGTTTCTTAGCGAACCTGATGCTGATGCCCGCACTCCTTGCTCTCCCAGTGTAATGTCCCAGGAAGCTGCTGCAGGATTCACGGTGGACCAATCCCGCGTATATAGTGGAAGCGCCAAAATAGTCTTGGTACGTGGTACCTCGGAGAGCATCTTTGTCAGTGCTCGATCCACCCATGGAAGCGAAGCGACCGAACCGGGCTTGGGGTCACCGTTCCAATGCTCTTCATAACTCATAAGTACCATATAATCTGAGATCGCCCCCAGCTTGACGTAGTCAAAGGCTGCCGTCCAATCTGAACCGAGATTGGGAGATACATCAACCGATACCACAGCGCCAAGTGTGTGCAAGGATTTCGTTAACGAAGTCACAAACGCGGTAAAGCCTTCGCGATCGACAGGATCTACATTTTCAAAATCCACATTAATACCGCCGAGTTTATATTTTTTCACATAAGCACTCACTTGATTGACAACTGCTTCCCGGTTCGCTGAGCTCGACAGCATCTGATGTGTCATCTCCTTATTGGAACGGTTACCCAGCATCGGCCACAGCGCTCTGCCCGAAGCAGATGCCCAAGAGATCAATGTGGCATTGGCGTGATCCGAAACGTTCATATCTTTATTCAGGAAAAACCAACGCGGAACGACCGTGTTCACAGGCGACTGGTCGACTTGTCTTATAAATTCTGCTGTCGATGAATTATACTGCCATCCCAGTTGAATCCCATGATCCTGCTTCCGCTGAATTTGCGTGGCCCATGTGTTGTTTTGCAAGATCGAATCCAGCATCACTGCTGCCTCTTCCCGTGTGACTTGGTCAGCCGGCCGGAACATGCCGCTACTTCCGCGCATTAATCCAAGTTGATGCACCTTCTGTACATATGGAAGAGCCCAGCTTGAGATGTCCGCTGCGTCTGCATATGTAATGTACATACTATCGCTTGCCACAGGGCGCTGTTTCAGCATACGAACAAGCAAAGCAGCTGCCTCTTCCCGTGTAATGGAAGCGTTCGGCTGAAACTGGTTCTGGCCTTTACCCTCAAGAATCGATAGATTAGTCATCGCAGCTACGTTACCGTAATACCAAGCTTTCGCCGAAATATCTGCAAAAGGTTTAATGTTGTTTGAAACTGGCTCTAGTCCGAGCAATCGAACCGCAAATGATGCAAATTCAGCGCGTGTGACCGCTTTTTTCGGTTCAAACGTGTGCTCCGTTGTTCCTGCTACAATCCCTTTTTGTACCAGTCGCGCAATGGCTTCTTTTGCGAAGCTTTTGCTTGTATCCTGAAAGGTCGGCTGCCCACTCCCCGCCCCGTTAACGATACTTCCAATTCCAATCACTGAACCGAATAAAATGACGCCGCTTAATACGATCTTCCATACGGGATGAAAGGTTCGAGAAGCTCTATTATCATTTACTATTTTCACATTAAAAAGCCTCACTTCAATAGATTACGATCTTCATTATCGTATCAAATTGAAGCGAAGCCGTATGTGGTTAAATATTGGTAATGTTCAAGAATTACTTGTGTACTTTGACGCGCTCTTCCTTACTTGTGTACTTTGACACGCTCTTCAATCGGTTGGAACTCTTTCTCGCCTGGGGTTGCGGTTGGTTTACCAAACGGCATCTGAGCGATCAGTCTCCAGTGCTCTGGAATATTCCATTCTTGCTTCACTTTTTCATCAATCAGTGGATTGTAGTGTTGCAGAGATGCTCCCAGTCCTTCTTGCTCCAATGCAGTCCAGATGACCAGTTGCAACATACCGTTCGATTGGTTAGACCAGATCGGGAAGTTGTCTGCGTACGCAGCAAAGTTTTGTTGAAGCTGCGCTACCACATTGTTGTCTTCGAAAAACAGAACCGTACCGTAGCCACTACGGAAACCTGCCATTTTCTCAGCTGTGGATTGGAATGCCTCTTCGTTGCCCACAACTTCACGCAAAATTTCTTCCGTGTGATTCCATAGTTTATCATGCTGTTCACCAAGCAATACGACTGCCCGGGAAGTCTGTGAGTTAAATGCAGTTGGTGTATACTTTACCGCTTCTTCGACGATTTCCTGAATTTTAGCATCCGAGATTGTGGATTCCTTACTGATTCCATAATAAGATCTTCTGTTCTTCAACGCATCAAAAAAAGTAGACATTCATATACGCCTCCTAAGTCATTTGTAGTTCATTGCCAATAAGGTAACTATAATATAGTAACATACATTAGTCAATAAACTATTTTATTTTCATTATATTATTTAATCCCTCTTACGATAGTCTGCCCGGTATTTCTCTTCTGTAGCCGAATTACTTTTCGTCTGATCCTTATTCTTCTCTTCCTGCGCTTCCATGTTCAAATCTTGCATTGGAATGGGATCAACCGTTTGTTCTTGCTCGTATCGATCCAACATGCTTTCATGTTCAGTCTTATGTTGCTCCGGGTGGTCTGGCATCTTATCTCGTTTGCCATTTTCCCGTTGTTGCGCCGGTGTTTGCTTCTCCATTCACTTTTCGCCTCCTGTAATCGTCTTTTTCTCGTTACCTTTCTTTACCTGTTCGTTTGGCATTCTAAACATCTGCGTTACGTGAAGGGTGCTGACTCCTGCTCGCTATTTGCTCATTGGTATAAAAATAAAGCTAAAGAAGCCGACCACGATGAATCTGCGGTTCGGCTTCTACATAGCAACCATTTATTCCTCGTTTACGCTAACAGCGCTAAACTTCGTTTCAACATCCCTATCGACCCTACAGCTGCCGAGGCAGCTGACTTCGATACAGATCAGGCGAACAGCCCACGCTTTGTTTAAAAATTCGGCTAAAATGAGACAGCCTTTTAAAACCAGACAGTCGACTGGCCTCCGTCACACTCATCTCGGGCTGAAACTGGAATAGCAGTTTCGCCTGATTAATACGCCGGTCATATAAGTACTTAAATATGGTCAGTCCCGTCATCTCCTTGAACATACCTGCCAAATAGGGCTTGGACAGATGTAGTTCCTGAGCGAGATCATCCAGACCGATGTCATGCATGTAATTCGTATCCACGTATCGGATGATATGCTGGACATGTCTTTCTTTTTCCGATGAAGAACGCTGTTCCTGCACATGTCCCTGACAGATCTCTGCTACACAATATAACAGATCACAGACCCGGATATGCATACGCTCCTGTCTGAATCTGGATGAGTGAGAAGATAACTGGTGCAGATCATGTAGCAGTGCTTCGAATTCGGCGCGAACCTCACCGGTCAGGTTCACCCGGCAATTGCCCAGCTCATCGAACGGCTTCAGCACTTCATGGATGCGCTCGGGATGCAGGCTTTTACGAATGGCAGAAGGGTCGAAATGAAGCGTTGTGCGAACGTAAGGTTTACCAACTTTGGGATGCGGCCGATGCAAAGTCAGTCCATGCATTAACACCAAGTCCCCCGGCTCCAGTGCATATACCCGATCTCCAATAATATAAGTGCATTCCCCTTCATGAAAATAATAAATCTCATAGTGTGGATGCGAATGAAATCCGTCCGAATTACCCGGGTCAAACTGACTGGTGGCTCTATAGGTATACGCCAGTGGGGAATTAAACTGCATCATGCTTGGCACATCATCACCTCCTGTGCAAAAAAAGAAAGCGGGATACAACGTTATGCTTGGTTGCCCCGCTAATGTTCATCTAAATTTTATAACAACTCTCGGATACTTGCTTTGATCTCGTCCATGGAATCCACCGGCTCGAAGCGCCGAACGACTTGACCTTCTGCATCAATCAGGAATTTGGTAAAATTCCATTTGATCGCATCGCCGTGCAGCCACTCTGGTGCTTTGTCTGCCACCATCAGCTTGAGCAGTTTGGCCTGAATGTCGCTTTCATCAAAGCCGGCAAACGGACCTGACTTTTTCAAAAAGTCGTACAACGGATGCGCTTCCTCTCCATTCACATCCAGTTTCGCAAACATCGGGAATTTCACCCCGTAGTTGATCTGACAGAAAGACTCGGCTTCTGTACTGCTACCTGGCTCCTGCTCCGCAAACTGATTACATGGGAAGCCAATGACCTGCAATCCCTGATCCTTGTACTCATCATATAACTTCTGGATATCATCGAATTGATGCGTATATTTACATTTGCTTGCCGTGTTCACAATCAGTACAGGCTTTCCTTCATATTGAAAGAGCGGAAAACGCTCTCCACTCGTTCTCGTCACAGTGAAATCATAGATCGTTGGCATAAGTCGAAGTGCACCTCGCAATAGTATGTAGTTACTTGTTTTGTAGAGTCATCTTTCATTATATACGAAGTCAGTCATGACGAATACTAAGATTGCAAAGCCACATAAACATCGATCTCGTTATTGACACTATCCGGCTGGTAGCGTTCATCCCAGATTTCAAAATCATAACACTCAGGTGTGTATCCAGCATCTTCTAACCACTGTCCATAGATGTAGTCATATGTATCACCTATGTCGGATTCTAGTCCTCTGTGCGTACATGTAACGTATGAACGAGCTGGCACATGATGAATAATCATTCCAGGCGGCGTGCCCTCCGTCTCGTTTACTTCATAGCATAATACATGTGCGAATGGATCTACTTTGGCATTAAAATCCTCATAGGACGGATACAGCTGCATTAAGAGAACCTGGTCGTTTTTCCGATGCTTGATCTGATCCCTCTTCTCTATTAACTTATCATAAAGATTCTGTCGTAATCCTGCCTCAAACTCTTCCACCGTAGCTTCAATGCGATACCCTGCAACATGAAATGCAGCCAATGTAACGATCTTCGTTTCCATCTTTTTCTCCCCCAATGAAAAAATAGAATACAAACCGTTTTAACGTTGCATTTACCCGAAAAAGTTACGACAAAAACTATGTCCACTCTTGCCAATGTTGCTCCAGAAAAATCACTTCTCTCTCGTAGTGAGCCAGATGACCTTCTTCAACCATTTTCACAAAGGCTAAGTCTCCTGCTAATGCACGATCCTCTAAAGTTTTGCACATAAAGCGAATACGTGACACGACCCAATCTTTCAGATCAGGTGGAACATGTGAACCGTAAGCTTTCATAAACAATTCAATGCGTTTTTTCCGAACGTTTGCGTGCATTTCTCTATCATATGAGGCAACCGATTTCCCTTGCTCTTCAAGCTTGGGCGAAAAATTCGCAAGAGGTACACACGTATATAAAGTATAGGCAATATCCCACATACGCGGCCCCGGGCATGCCAGATCAAAATCAATAATGCCCTGCGGCAAACCTTGTCTGAACACGATGTTGTATAAAGCAAAGTCGTTATGGCAGACCACTTCGGAATTCTCTGAATTTGTATCAACTGATTTATGTGAGTGTTCATCTCTACCTATGCCTGGATAAAGGTTAACAGGCTGTTCCACCGTGGTGAAATTTACGGTTGCATCGTGATAGGCTCTTAATAAATGGGCAACGGAAATCAGTGATTCGTCTGACCACATGTAACTTTCGATCTCCGGATAATCATTACCCGGGACGTCTCCGTCAAGGTAAGAGAGTATTTCCCTGCCCTTCTCATCCATGCCCAGATACTTCGGTGCCTGATGGAAGCCTTCTTTTTCCAGATGCGAGAGCAGTTCGTGTACATAACGATTTGCGTTAATACTCGGGTCACTACCCCGGCGAACCGTATCTCCAACGCGCACAACTTCATTCACGTTACCACCTGTTAACTTCTCCTCCGGTTGTTCAGACAACTTGCATCCTCCTCTATTTGTAATTCTCTGGCCGCTCCTGCTGACGTTTATTTTTGTTTTTGTACGTTCCTGGGAAACCGGCAACCAGCAATACAAACCCAACAAAAAACATGAAATATACGAGTAGTCCTGTGGGTACATCTACCTTCTGCGTAACTTCTCGCAAACCTTGCTCCGATCCGCTTCCCGACTCAACCAATGCTGCTGATAATCGGATAGACATTCGTTCAAGTGTGGATATGAACACACTCGCAACCATTAACACGACACCCAGAATCTTGTTCATCTGATTCAAAATATAACCCCCTTCTTATTCAAAACAAATCTCACTGTACACTCCGGTCAAAAAGGTCTTTAGCGTTTGAGCCAGTACATAGTGGTTGGGCAGGTCTTTAGTAATGACGCCTCCGATATTACCTGCCTCGCCTTGGGTTAAGCACGTTAGTTGAAGCTCATTCGAATTCCCATATATGTATGAGAGCAAGTATTCCAGTGGCTGTTCTTGATATATTCGAATTTTGGTACCTGCCCAGATCGGCTCCTGATCCTGAATCTCCTCCATTGGAATCCATACCTCTGTTGTCAAAACAACAACCTCCTTCAATACACTTCACCTCAATTATAATCCATGTTCTTCCATTAAGGAATTTCTATAACTTTTTAAACGAGGTATGCAGTAGTTTTTATCCCGGAGTTTTCACCAATGCTTCTACGAATGAAGCTATACCTAGTTTCATAAGGTCGTGTTTCCCTGTATATCAAATAGCACCGTCATCTCTGACGGCGCCGTGTATACTCTTTTACTATTCTTTGATGACTCTCAACCAGTGGTTCTTACGTAGCTAAAATGTGATGCAATTCCATATGACTTTCGAGAAAAGTAGCACGTTCGACATGGTACAAATCATATATGGACTGCTTCGCATTAATGGAATGCGTGACCTCTGGATACAGGTCATTGGAGAGGTTAACGTAAGGTAGTTTCTCCACCGCTTTGCGGGAACGAACATTTTGTTTGCGTATTTTCATAAAAACCGTCTGTATATCTTGTTCAAGAAACAATTCTGTCAAAAACGCGGACTTGGCTCTTTGACTGTATCCTTGTCCGAAATAAGGAGCACCAATCCAAGTTGCCAGAAATCCAGTCTGGTTGACAATCTGATACAGATCAATAGTGCCAATTGCGGTGCCTGTTTCATTCAAAATCGTACGCGTTATAACACTTCCCTGTTCTTCTTCTGCGATCAACTGCCTCGTTAAAAACATAAATTCCTCTTGCGACTGACATGCATAACGAACATAAGGGGAAACTGCGGGATCCATCATCAAGCTGTACAGAGATTGACATTCATGCATCTCACGCTTCTTCAACATTCTGTCTACCACCCAATCCTTCAAGTTCGCTAGATCAAAGCAAAATTAAGTATAACCATGATTGTGTGGCATTTAATGAATTCTACTTGCGGCTTGTGTAAAAATTCATGAGAAATTACGAGTGAACTCGCATCACCTTTTTTGAGAAAACATACTAAAGCGGCATGTCCCTGGTTATAAGAAACATGCCGCCCCATTCTTGCTTCTGACAACATCAATTATTGCATGCCTTGCATGATTGCATTAATGATATTTTGCTGTGTTACCGTATTGTTAAACCGGTTGAACAGCGCAAATCCATGCTGGCCGTTGAACCCGTTGTCCCAATAAACCGGAACCATTTTATATTTTTTCGCCTTGGCAGTCACGGCTTTGGCATAAACCGCACGATAGGTACTGTTGCTGGAATCATAAGAAGATTTATCGATGGAACCGAACTCACCCATAACGACTGGATAACCTTGAGTCACAAATTTATCGTACATAGATTTGAACTGAGATTCCAAGTAATCCTCTTGCCCCCATGTCGATCTTTTGGAAGGATTCGTCGCGGTAGCTCCCCATTGCGTAATGTTTCCATTTTCTTCACCAGCAAAATCCCATGGCGAGTAATAGTGTGCCGAGATCATGATTCGCTTCTGAGAGCTTGGAATGGCGGAAGATCTGAAATTATCACTTGGAACGACAAAACCATAATTGCCCACAGTGTAGTCTATGTTTGTGTTCCAGCCTGGAACAAGCAGCCATCTTGCATTGTTGTTGCCACCTGTTTTGCGAACGGTATCCACAAAGATCTGATTGTACGCATTCAAGTTACCATAATAAGACGTATTCGGATTGTTGTAATTTCCGTCAAACACCTCATTCATAGATTCAAAAATCAGACGTTCGTTATAATTACTGAACTTGTTGGCAACTTGTTGCCACACCTTTTGATACTTTTCACGAATAACGTTCTGATTGCCACTGTTCACATGTAACCACGAGCCCGGAATCGAGTGGAACCCGTCTCCATGCATATTGATGACTACGTATAAACCTTCGTTATACGCATAGTCCACCACTTGCTGTATACGATTAAGCCAAGATGCATTCACTGTATAATTGGGAGCGCTTCCAATATAATTCAGATAAGAAACCGGAATACGAATCGTTTTGAAACCTGCCGCTTTTACCTTTTTGATCAGCTCAGGTGTGATCGTTGGATTGCCCCATGACGTTTCATTCGGGGTCCCGTTCACGGTAGCTTCCAGCTGATTACCCAGATTCCAACCTGCCCCCATCTCCGCCGTAATCTGCGCAGCGGTTAACGATCTCATATCAGCGGCCGATGCTTTAGAGCCCCATCCCGCAAACGCCGCTGTGGCCATAAAAAGCAGTGCCAAACTGGCTATGCCAAATTTTTTAAACGTTTTCGTCATAACGGTACCTCCGCTTATTTTATTTTGGAACAAGCAGTGCAGTTATTCTAGTGATTCATCTAGATGTTTAAAAAATGGATTGATTGAAGAAATACGAAAATATATTCCTCCCTTCTCTATGAATAGAGTGGTGAGCGAAAAAACGGTTCGCACCAACATAATAACACAATTATGGTAAATAAAGTTCATTCTCTTGTCCTTTTTGACAGGTTTTTACACTTTTCAATCCTATTTGAAATGTTCAATCAGCCAAGCCAGGAATTGTTCCTTCTCCTCTACTTCAAAGGATAAATCCAATGAACATCCTCTTTCCGTAACTCATCCTGAAATATGTAATTGTGATCCGCACCAACAATGCAGAGAATTCGCTTACCTGCGTACTCCTTCATCGCATTTTTCACTCGCTGGATCATAATTTGGTTACGAACCTGCCAGCGCATATTTTGCGACTTGGGGCTAACCTTACTTAACCATTCATATTTCATTCTAGTAATTTGATCGAATTCATTCGAATTAAACGGAATGTTACCATACGTGCTAGTTTCCATTTGCTTTATAAACCAGGCATCATCCTGCTGCTCTAGTTTCTTACGTTCTTCGGCTCCATACCCGATAAACGGATCAAAGTCATGCCACACATCGAGTTCAAACCAATCAATAGGAACAAAAATTATGCGATGTTCTTGACACAATGGAAAAATCAATTCCCAATATTCACTGGCTGGTTCTCCCCAGTATCCCTTGTCCTGTGGATCATTCATGTACTTCTGCCAGCTCTGCGGGTGCACTTCACCACAAATCACGTCTGGTTTAAATTCGTGAATGATCCGCTTGTATAGAGACAGCGAACAGTTGTACCGATCTCTAAGTTCCGCGTTATGAATGGTTCCTAACAAACCAATCGTAGTCATCTGTCAAGCTCCTTTACCATATGAATATCTTTGGGCTCTTTGGTGTACAGTTCTTTGTCCACCTCTCCTGTCATTTCACTACCCTGGCTTTGATAAAAAGAAACCGCCGATCTCGTTTCTGTTGACGAGATGTACAAGGACCGCGCTCCACGCCTTCTTGCCTCTTCACTTAAAAAAGCAAGAATGCGTGTCCCAATTCCCTGCCGTCTGTACGCTCTGGAGACATACATGAGATCGAGCTGCAACTGATTCTGCTCTTTCCCCCTAAATTGATGGGCAAGTACACCAAAGCCTACTAATCTCGTACCATCAAAAGCCCCATAAGCCATCCCCCCTTGCTGCAATTCATAAATATAGCGATCCTGCATCTCTTCCAGTTGTTCCTGACCCCAATTCGCGCACTCATGATCTTGTTTGTGCTCAACTAAGCCCTGTTCACCGGCCTCATAGATCAGGTCGATATATTCAGAACGATCAATTTCATATAACTGTTTTACATGATCCTGGTTCAAGATTTGGTATGTAATCATTCTTTTTGTCTCCTTTTTATTGGTCCCGTAAATCTCCCTACTTTGTATCTCGATTAGCGAGATACTCGTCCTTTGTTAATCCGAACATGATAAAATCCATATGTTTTCCATGAATATAAACAACCTGACGACGAATCCCCTCTTGCACACAACCTAATTTCTGCATCATTCTAGCCGAACCTTCGTTACCTTCCAGCACATAATCGTTGAACTTGTGAAGTCTGCGCTCCAAAAAAGCGTAACCAAGCAAAATATTCATCGCGCTTGTACCATATCCCTGACCACGATAAGGTTGATCGATGGCTATGCCGATACTGAACGTTCCGTTTCGCTCATCAATGCTATTCAGATTAATGCCACCGATGGTGTGCCCCTCCAGGTTCTCGATGGTAAACATAATACGACCATTGGTTGATGAGAATGCTACGTTCTGATCTATAAATCGTTTAGCTCCAGCAATCGTCGGCGGAAGTTCAACAGCACATTCAAGCAAAATGCGCGCGGGAGAGTCAAAACCACCGGTGTAACAACTCTCCCAATCCTCTTCTTCAAAAGCACTCAGCCTTACTTTGTCATCTTGCCAGTAATACTGGCTGTAATCGATTGTTCTCAAAAGAATACCTCCCTTTAAATGTCTTGTCGATCTGAAAGCCGAACGGTTAATTACTACACTTCAATAGAAAATACGGCAACTTGTTTCCCTATGATGTCGACATCCTTCTCATGAGTCATGCCATTCTTTTCCGCGACCCGCATCGAGCCTGCATTTCCGTGTTGGATCAAGGAAATCAAACGGTTCTCTCCTTGTTGCAAACCGTACTCCTTCCAGGCTTTAGCTTGCTCATACCCGTAGCCTTGTCTCCAATAGGGCTCTCGCACCCAATAACCGACTTCCAGCTCATCGGTTCCATCAATCACTTGCGGTATCAATCCAGACGTTCCAACAAGCTGCTGATCTTCTTTGTTAAAGGCAAGCAAAAGTCCTTTGCCTGCCTTGTTCCATTGAATAAACTTCTCTAGTGTCTGCATCGTTTCTTCTTTTGTCCATGGATTTCCGTGGCGAATGTATTTCATCACATTTGGTTCACTTGTCATCATATATAAATGTTCGAAATCATTATTAGTATATTCACGAAATATAAGCCTTTCTGTCTCCATCCTATACACCACTCCTCGCTTTAACATCTCCATTTGGTCTTCTATAGTTTAAAACGGCAACCTTCAAACGTTAGATCGTTTTGGATCAAATTAACTGTTGATGCGATAGCCTCTTTTTGATGTTCAGATAAGCTCGCTTCATCTCCGTTCCAATCTTTCAACCACCAGAAGAATGAACTTATATTTCGGTACTCCATAAATAAAGGAATCCGAGCGATCCATTCCTGACTTATTGGCTGTTGTCGCACATACCCTTCCAGAAAAGCGGTCAGAAACGTCTTAGCGAATTCATCCTTCGTTCCCCACTTCGGATCATGCGCCCCCCACCATACCTCATGTGCAGCCGCGATCCCAATATCCAGAGCATACCAGCCGCGTATGGCATCATCAAAATCAAAGACATTAAGCTCACCCTGATCAATCAAAAAATTATAAGGATGGAAATCATAAAGAATTAGGCCATAACCCTCGGCCTCTCTGGGCAAATCCGTCAGTTGTTGCTCCAATGCTCGAAGCTTCCCTAGGAGCAAGGCATAGTCACCTGTATGCAGATGTGGATTCTCCAGTTCCAGTGGCGCCCAGTCCGCTCTGACTAACCTCGGATCTTCGGGTTGATAGCTTTGTGTTAAATGGTGTAACCTGCCCATCACGCTCCCCCATCGAGTAAATAAATCTGTATCCCATACACTCCAGTCATTATCAAAAAAATATCCGGTCGCTCCTTCAAATACCGCGGCAACATAACATTTCTCTTGATCACGGCATACAGTAGTCAGCTTGCCTTCTACTGTAAGAATGGGTAATGATGCACGAACCCCCTTGGATACCAGATAGCGAACCCAGTGAACTTCTGCCTTTCTTCGGTATACATTCAATTTATCCCATTACAATTCCGCTAGTAATTTTCATGTTCGGAGCATACGTCATATACGTGTGTTCATTGAATTCCCTGGCAAATCTCTCTTCTGCCTCATACTGATGGATGGCTTCCTCGGAAGTTAATCCTCGTCCAATAAGGTGGGCAATGACTTCTTCTCGGTTACCCGGGACAGCCCCTAACCCTTCTTCTTTTAACGCGTTATACAACGTATGTTTATCCGGTTCATCCATCTGTTGATCTAAAAAGTTCACACGATCGCTTACTCGGCATTTCACGCCTCTAACACCAAGCTGACTGAGCAGTGTCGGAATCTTCATTCCTATATTCCCGTCTTTGCCACTCTCTCCGGCAGCCTGCTCATACAACTTCTGAAGTACGCCCAGGTGCACAATGCTGGACTGCTCCATACCGTCTATTGCATAACTCGCCATGTTGGCAATCCAGTGTGGCTCGAAACAAATCACTCGCCCTCCATCCACCACACTGCCAATCATCTTTTCCAATATCACACGTGGTTCTGTCATATGTAACAAAAAAGCATGACTTATCGCGATGTCATAGGCTCGTTCGACCTGCACCGTTTCAATGTCACCTTCTATGAATTCAGCCTGATAAGTTGTGTGTGCGTAGAGTTCTTTCGCATGTTTAATCAGTTCTGATCCTTGATCTACTCCCGTGTACCGTGAGCCAAAAGGCAGGAGCGGGAGTAACTTCAGTCCCATGTAACCAAAACCACATCCATAATCAATCATATGTACAGCTTGCTTAATCTTCCAAACGCGTTCAACCAAAAATTCGAGATAATCATCGTTATAATAAAGCCAGCGTGTATTTCTCAGATACTCTATTTGGTTATCCCAATAATAATCCGACAATAGTTACAACCCTTACTTGTAAACGCATTCACATTTCCAAAGGACTTCATCTAACTTCATTTACAATTCAATACATCTCATTCTAATCCTAAAATATGTCATAGTCTATCCAACTTCAGGATGATATGATCCCGAACTTCCAGCAAATATCACCAGACGGACAGTTTTGTTCTTACGTCATTATCATCCGTAATATAATCCAGCGCTTCGTATCCTATTCTCTTGATATGCTCAAGCATTTCTTCCCGTATTTCAGCATCTTTAATGTATACCGTAACGTAACTGCTATCTATGACAAGCAATGCAAGCTGACAATCACTCTCTGCATAGTCTTCATATGTCTCTATATCTATAATTGCTGTACCTCTCGGATAGGCTTTCAGATTGGCAAAGATCAAATAATACTTGTTATCATCAACAATTTTCTGCAACTCTTCACCTGCCATGCCCATAACCCGGTCTGGAAAAAGACTCTCTCCCAAGCTATTCTCAACCACTAAATAGGACTCTTCCCCGCCAACAAACCAGTCATAATCCGCGATCTTGATCGGTTTCAGGATTTCTCCCAAAAAGCTCCCATATTCATTTGGAATTTGAAATCGTATGCCTCTTTTCATATTGCCTCCTCGTAGTTTTACCCTTTCACTTTCTGCAAAATGATATCGATCACTTCATCCGTTGCCAGATGATCTGTCGCAATTCGGGTTTCGAATGCAGCTTCCTTGAACGCTTCAACACACTTCGGTGCTTGTTGATATTGCCAGCCGCCTAATTCATCTCCGCGTTTAGCAAGGCGATTATATATCGTCTCTAGTTCAGCCGTTAGACAAAAATGATGTAGGTCCGGATCAATCTTCTTTAGCCCACTATAAATGTAATCAAAGTTTGCTTTCTTGTAGAGCGTCATGGGGACAATCAAATGTTTATTGTATTTTTGCTTCACCTCTCTCGCAGCGTTCACCGTCAACACTTTCCAGAGTTCAATATCCTGAAAATCATCGGTGCGCTCCTGTTCTTCCCGATGTTCCTCAGGCAGAAGCTTTCGGATCATATAACCAATCTCTTCGGGATCATAGATCATGCTATTTTCAATTCTTGGCTGTAGCGCCTTCGCTGCTGAGGTCTTACCGGAACCAAACGCACCATTAATCATGATGATCATACACTCACTCCTTCACATCAAATCATATCGGGTAAATACTATATGCCATCTTCAATAAAAATGCAAAATCCCGTCGGGATTGTCCAACAGGATTTTTATAAACTCTAGCCGTTCAAAATTTTCGATTAAGCATCTCACGCTTCGCACTTTCTTGTGTGAAAATATCCTCTCGGGGTACCATGCGTTTGGGAAGTGTGCGCCCTGCCATAATTTCTTTGGTAGCTTGCATCAGCTGAGGTCCAAGTAACGGGTTACATTCCACCACGGCATTAATCTGCCCGTCCGCCAAACTCTGCAGTGCTTTCCGTGATCCGTCTACCGACACAATAATGATGTCTTCACCAGGTTTCAAGCCAGCATCCTGAATCGCCTGAATAGCACCAAAAGCCATCTCGTCATTATGCGCAAAAAGGACTTGTGGTCGCTCTTCTTCCCGAACCTGAAGAAAACCTTCCATCACTTGCCTGCCCTTGTTTTCTGTGAAATCAGCAGGGGCACTTTGCGAGAACAAGATCTGGGCTTTATCCCCTAAAATGCTTCGAAAGCCCTCTCCCCGCTGGATAGACGGCGTTGATCCACTTGTGCCCTGCAATTCAGCAATGCGAATCGTTCCTGGCATATTCCGTAGCCGATCCTGAATATACTTTCCGGCTTTCACACCCTCTTCATAGAAGTCCGAGCCGATCGTCGTTACAAATAGAGAGGTATCTTTAGCGTCAACGGACCGATCTACGATGATGACGGGAATTCCAGCTTGCTTCGCTTCCTGCAGAATGTCATCCCAGCCGGATTCCACCACGGGTGCAATAGCGATTACATCTACCTTTTGCTTGATAAACGAACGAACAGCCTCAAATTGTTTCGTCTGAGACTGCTCTGCATTTTTTATAATAAGGGTAATTCCAGATTCCTTGGCGGCATCCTGAATGGAGGTGGAATTGGCGATACGCCAAGCACTCTCCGTACCCAGTTGCGAAAAGCCCAATATAATGGGTTCTTTGGAAGGCAAGTTATATTCCGCTGATTGCATCCATTCTTCTAACGAGGGCAGGGATTCAACGTTTGAAGGGACAGGAAGAGGTTTGGACTCGGACTCAACCAGGGTGCAGCCTGAAAGACATAACAGTATCAGTAGCAGTACACACAACCAAATCGCATTTGTTTTCACCAATTCCCTCCCCCTCTAACATCATTTATACCAACCAAGTCTGCCAGCCTCTCACTACAATCTGATCTGACGTGCTTTTCTTAAATGTGTGTTGAGAAATTCAACTCGCCAATGGTTATAAAGTGGGTTAATGCAATGATTTGGCGGATACTCGCCGTTCACTGAGAAGTCGTTGGAATAAAATAAAGACAAACAGCATCAAACCGATCACAATTTTCGTCCACCAGGAGCTGAGCGTGCCTTCGAAACTAATTATAGTTTGGATAACCCCCTGGATCAATACACCAAGGAACGTGCCAGCTACGTAACCAACGCCACCCGTCAGCAATGTCCCCCCGATAACTACCGCTGCAATCGTATCCAGCTCCAGACCCATGGCGTGTAATCCATAACCCGACAACATATAGAATGTAAATACAACTCCTGCCAGTGCAGAGCAAAAACCACTGAAGGTATACACCAAAATTTTGGTGCGTGCTACAGGTAAACCCATCAGCATGCCCGATTGCTCACTTCCGCCAATGGCGTACACATTGCGTCCAAAACGGGTGTAGTGGGCAAGGAAGATGGCAAGCAATAAGACGATCAGAGCTATGATTACATTAACGGAAACGAAGCTGCCTCCAGGTAACGGAATCTTGGCTTGTGCAACGTCCGTATAGAACGAGTTGGTAATCGTAATGGTGTCGGTACTGATGACATAACAGAGTCCCCTTGCCAGAAACATACCGGCGAGTGTCACGATAAAGGGCTGAATTTTAAAATAATGAATAATGGCTCCCATCAATGTACCAAACACCGCACCCATTATGAGCACCATGGGAATGACCACGGTAGGCGACCAGCCTTGTTTTTCAACCAAACTCGCACTAATAATCGTGGTCAGTGCAATGACCGAACCGACGGACAGATCAATGCCGCCGGATACGATGACAAAGGTCATGCCAATCGCCGTCACAATGAGAAAAGCATTGTCAATCAACAGATTAAACAGTACTTGTGTGGAAAAGAAACCCGTGTAACGGAACGAGCCAATGGCAATCATAACAGCCAGTAAGCCAAAGGTGACCAGAACCGGGAGCAGCTTTCGATTAAGATACATGGCGATTCACCCCTTGTTCAGCTGGAAACTTCCGCTTTTTCAGGCGATCTGCCATGGTCTTGCGGAAAGCATCGGATTGGATTAGACATACGGCGAGCACAACAAAGGCTTTGACAACGAGTGTAACCTCAGGCGGTACACCAATCATGTAGATGGTTGTCGTTAAGGTCTGGATAATCAGCGCACCGACCACCGTACCCATCAGATAGAAACGTCCACCATTCAGTGAAGTTCCACCGATCACGACGGCTAGAATAGCGTCCAGCTCATACCACAGGCCGGCGTTATTGCCATCCGCACTGGATACGTTGGAGCTGAGAATCAGTCCGGCAATTCCGGCACAGAGACCACAGAACACGTACACGGCAAGGATGACCGTTTTGGAACGAATGCCAGCAAGTTGGCTCGCCCGTGCGTTATTCCCCACCGACTCAATAAACAGCCCCAGTGCTGTTTTTCTCGTGAGAAGTACAGCAATAAGCAGTACCGTCAGTACGATGAAAATTGAGAAAGGTAACGCCGCAAGTGAACCCGCGCCAATGTACTGATATTGTGCATTGGACACCGTTATAATCTGTCCGTCGGTGATTAGTTGCGCAACACCTCGGCCAGCCACCATAAGAATGAGCGTTGCAATAATGGGTTGGATTCGAGCTACGGATACCAGCGCTCCGTTCCACACACCAAGAACAAGCGAAAGACCAATCGATAACGCAAGTGCACTCAGAACAAGCCAAAGTGAACTTTGATCTGTTCCTTTGCTGATCGTCATGCAAGCCATTGCCCCCGAGATCGCAACAATCGAACCTACGGACAGATCAATACCGCCGGTTGCGATGACCAGTGTCATACCTATGGAGACCAGAATCAGCGGTGCGCCGAAATTAAGAATATCGATCAAACTGCCATATAGATTGCCTTCACGTATCACAAGCGAGAAAAAATCGGGTGAATAAATCAAGTTAAATAATAAAAGTAAACCGAGCATACATAACGGCCAAAACAAATGATGTTTTCGCATCCTGCTCATCATGACGTCAACCTCCTGCCATCGCTTTCATAATTTGCTGCTTATTGATCTCTTCTCCACTGAGCTCTTTTACTTTTTTCCGGTCTCGCAACACCGCTACCCGGTCGCTAACCCGAATCACTTCTTCCAGCTCCGACGAAATAAACAGAACACCCATGCCTTGCTTCGACAATGAGAGCACCAGCTTCTGTATTTCCGCCTTCGCCCCGATATCAATACCGCGTGTAGGCTCATCCAGGATCAACAGATCGGGATTCATCAATAACCAACGCGCAAGCAATACTTTCTGCTGATTGCCACCACTCAGGTTTTTGATCAGCTGCTCCGGATTTTTAGGATGAATATGCAACAGATTGATATATCTCTCCGCAAGCTCATCCTGCTTTTTGCGCGAAATAGGCTTCGACCAGCCCCGTGTCGCCTGATAGGCAAGAACGATATTCTCCCTGATCGTCAGATCGTCGATGATGCCTTCGGTTTTGCGATTCTCCGAGCAGAAGGCAATATGTTGGTCAATCGCATGCCGCGGTGACTTTACCGAGTTACCTGTATCTGCAACCGTCAGCTTGCCTTCGTCGGCACGATCTGCGCCAAAGATCAGACGAGCAATCTCCGTACGACCTGATCCGAGCAATCCAGCCAAACCCACAACTTCGCCCTTACGAATCGTTAAATCGAATGGGTCGATCGCTCCTTTTCGTCCCAATCCCGTTGCGGTAATCATAACCTCCCTTGCATCTGTCTCCACTTCTGTCTCTGACTTCCCTTCGATCGTTTGCTTAGGAAGATCCTCTAGTATTTCGAGTTCTTTACCAATCATCTTGAGTACGAGTTCCATACGTGGAAGCGATGCAGCAATGTATTCCCCTTCGAGTTCCCCGTTGCGGAGCACGGTCAGACGATCCGACATTTCGTACACTTGGTCAAGAAAATGCGTGACGAACAGAATCGCCAGTCCTTCGCTTTTCAACTTGCGCATAATCTGGAAGAGTTGCTGCACTTCATTTTTATCCAGACTGGAAGTGGGTTCATCTAAAATAAGGACTTTAGCCGAGATGCTAAGTGCTCTTGCAATGGCGATGAGTTGCTGTACCGCTACCGAATAAGACTGCAGAGGCGCTTTCACGTCGATGACCAGATTTAATCGTTCACGTAAAAGTTTCTCCGCATCCTGGTTCATCTGTTTCCAATTGATTCGGCCATACTTCATCGGCTCCCGCCCGATATAGATGTTCTCCGCTACCGTCAGATTCGGACAAAGATTCACTTCCTGATATACCGTACTAATCCCCGCTTTTTGAGCTTCTAGCGGCCCTGATATGGCAAGCGTTCGACTGTCCATCGTCACCGTGCCTTCGTCAATCGAGTATACCCCTGTCAATACTTTGATCAATGTTGATTTTCCCGCTCCATTCTCACCCATCAATGCATGAATCTCACCCGGAAACAGGCGAAAACTGACGTCAGAGAGTGCTTTAACGCCTGGAAAACGTTTGGTGATCCCCGTCATCTGCAGGATCGGTGCGTGATGATCCTCCACATCCATCTCTCCTTTATTGTAGAAGCCGTTCGCATTCGAACGGCCATCCGATTGGGATAGAAAAAAGTCATTTAGCGACAGTGAGGTCGAAAAATGACTTTTCGGTGTTAACCGCAGCTGCTTTTAATATTGCCGTGATGGCAGTGCTTCTTTGGCTTGCTCCGATGTAAAGGTCGTTTCTTCCGTGACGATACGCGGCTCAATCTCTTTGCCGTCCACCACAGCCTGAACCGCCTCCATCAACTGAGGTCCGAGCAGCGGATTACATTCCACGATGAAGTTGATCTTGCCATCTGCTGCAGCCTGCATACCGTCTTTCACCGCATCAACCGAGATAATGGTGATATCTACACCAGGTTTTAAACCCGCAGCTTCAATGGCCTGAATGGCCCCAAGTGCCATGTCGTCATTATGTGCATAGAGAACGTCGATTTTTTTATGAGCTTTGAGGAAAGCCTGCATAACCTCTTTCCCTTTGGCACGTGTAAAGTCGCCGGATTGGGACGCGATCACTTTCAGCTTGGCATTGGAACCAATGATCTCCATAAAACCTTCCTGGCGATCATTCGCTGGAGCAGAACCTGTTGTACCTTGCAGTTCAACAATATTGATCTCCTCTTGTGCATCTTTATACTTATCGCTCAGCCACTGGCCTGCTTTACGTCCTTCTTCTACAAAGTCGGAACCGATAAACGTCTTGTACAATGATTTATCCGGTGAATCTACGGCGCGATCCGTCAGAATGACCGGGATGCCCGCATCCTTTGCTTCTTTTAAGACCGTATCCCAACCAGACTCCACCACCGGAGAAAAAGCAATCACAGTCACCTTCTGCTGAATAAAGGAGCGCAAGGCTTTGATCTGATTTTCCTGTTTCTGCTGCGCGTCCGAGAATTTCAGATCATACCCGGCTTCTTTGGCTGAGTCCTGAATGGATTTGGTGTTGGCTGAACGCCAGCCGCTCTCCGCACCTACTTGAGAAAAACCAAGTGTAATCGTCTTGGAAGTCGCAGGTGCACTTCCGCTATCTCCTCCAGAACTCGCTTGATTTGTACCAGATGCCCCATTACCGCTGTTACACGCTGTACTTACAAGCATAACCATCGCCAGTGTGATGGCGAGTCCCCACTTTTTTTTGCTTCGCATCATGTGATCCTCCCTTTTTCAGTTCACCTTGTGTGGTGTGATCACATTATAAAACGTTTACATCATTTACTAACATGGAATGTGATGCGAATTTTATGTAATAATTTAGTAATTGTGGAGGGCATGTCATATAAACGTGTAATTTTTTTAGTGAATGGTGTACTATTTTGCGATACGCTTTCATTGTTCAAATTCATGTTATAATAATGCTACCTTTAGATCCTGATTCCTTCAGATGGAGTGGAATACGTTGAAACTTGTTAGGTGGATAGCTTCAAGCCTCAGACTTAAATTACTCAGCATGTTTATCATCCTCAGTTCTGTACCGCTGATTATCGTTGGATTAATTTCGTACCACAAGTCATATACCGTTGTATCGAATCACAACAAAGCCTCCACCCAACTGGCTGCGGACCAGCTTGCCAGAAATATTGACATCATGTTTGAAGATACGGAGCGGCTACTAGAACTGGGCAAGAATCCACAAGTTCTACAGTATTTGTACGCACAATCCGAGTCGTATGGCGAAGCCAAGGCTATTTTACAGACCTACAATCTATACCGTGAAACCTACAAATACGATAAGGTACTCAACATCTCATTTGTTAACTTCTATGGCAAAGGCATCAGCGAACGAAAAGGAGTATTCAAGCTGGAGCGTAACCCGCTTCGCAATCCCTATTTTCAGTATCTGGTACAGTACCCAAACGCTATTTTGCGAATTCCTCATGCTGCACCTTATGCTGAATATAACCGTTTGGATGGATTCGCGTACCCAAAAGAGAATGCGCTTTCAATTATGACAACCGTCAAGGAACGCATTACACATGAAGTCATCGGCTTTATTGTGATTGATATGAATGATTCATTCATTGATGAATTTTTGACAACGACGAAAATTAAAGATTCCGGCTTCTTCTATATTAACGATCAATATGGGAAAACACTTTTCACACCGCCTGCGGGCGAGGCCTCTCTCGCCATCATCAACCAGATCAACTCCGTGCCTCTACACGCAGAGCAAGACAGCTTCAACTTGTCCGCAGGCTCGAAACCGCAGTTTGTCGTATATAGTACATCCAGGCAGACGGGATGGAAAATCATCGGAGCTGCGCCTTTTCAGGAAATTATTACGGAGGCCAATGGCATCCGCCAGCTAATTATCATCAGTGTTTTATTAAGCGCATTTTTTGCGATTTCTTTATATTTTTTCCTGAATAACAGACTCATTCATCCCATACAAATTCTCATGAACAAGATGCGTAAAGCGGCTAGCGGATATCTGGAGGTCAAAGTCACCCCTACCGGTTCGGACGAAATCGCGGATTTAGGGCAAAGCTTCAACATCATGCTGGAGAAAATTAAAACGCTGATTGACCAAAGCATCAAAGAAAATGAACAAGTCAAAATAGCCGAATTACGAACGTTGCAAGCGCAGATTAATCCGCATTTTCTATACAATACGCTGGAGTCCATCATCTGGATGGCTGAAGCCGAAAAAAAGGAAAGTGTGATCAAGCTGGTTCAGGCGCTCTCCAGGTTCTTTCGGTTGGGTCTGAACAAAGGCTTTGATTGGGTATCGATCCAAACAGAGCTTGAACATGCGCGCAATTATCTGGTAATTCAGCAGATGAGGTATCACGATATTTTGACATACGAAATCAAGGTCGAACATGAACTTCAAGAGTATCCCATTCTGAAAATGACACTACAACCTCTGATCGAAAATGCCATCTATCATGGAATCAAAAACAAACGGGGTCAAGGACTCATCTCGATTCAGGGATACTCGGACGATACAAGCATTGTGCTCACGGTGCGTGACAACGGCATTGGTATGAACACCGAACAACTGACACAGTTGAGAGAAAAATTAGATCAACCTGCTGGTTCCCGTTCTCCTCAAGAAAATGAGCAAGACGGCGGGTTTGGTCTGCTGAATGTGCATGATCGCATTCGTCTCTATTTCGGCCCATCCTATGGTGTTGAGATGGAGAGCACGTATATGGAAGGAAGTACATTTCAGATTCGCATCCCCAAAAGCAAGGAGGTTCAGCATTGAAAAAGGTAATGATTGTCGATGATGAGATCGGGATTCGGGAGAACATACGCAACAGCGTACAATGGGAAAAGGAAGGTTTTCACTACTGCGGAGATGCACCGGATGGGGAGCTGGCTTTACCCTTAATCGAAGAATGGGCACCTGATATTCTCATTACCGACATTAAAATGCCGTTTATGAACGGTTTAGAGCTGGCCTCTATCATCCGTGCGCAAAAACCTCATATCAAAATCATTATTATGAGCGGACATGATGAGTTCAGTTATGCTCAGGAGGCAATCCGGCTTGGCGTTACCGAATATTGTCTTAAACCCGTCAGTGCAACAGAACTTCTTCAGATATTGCATGAAGTCAGCCAGAAGATGGATGAAGAAGAACAACGACTGACCAGTCTTACGATGACCAAAGAAAAATTGCTCGCCGATCTGTGCGGTGGGCTCATCGGTACATCGGATGCCATCGATTCTGCCAAAAAGCTCTCACTATCTCTTTCTGCCAAATTCTACACCATTGTCATTATGGATATCAGACCCCATGATGATTCTCAAAATTCGGAGTTATTATTAAATAAAACAATTCGGATTCTGGAGGAATTCTGTAGCGTTGATGTGGAATTTCTCTCTTACATTCGTAGCCGGACGGAACGGGTGCTGTTGCTTAAATCCAGCTCCGAAAACCGTATTATGGCTTATCTGGAACAGCTTCGAGGACAGATACGTCTGGATCTGGAGCAACAATTCAACTGCAGTGTCGTTATTGGCATTGGAAGTCATCAGGAACGCCTGCAAGGCATTCATGTTTCCTATCTGGAAGCGGATGAAGACAAATATATCACGCGTTTGACGCAGCAAAACAAAGCCTCGTTACGAGAGATTCACCTGGATGAGAAAATGAATATTTTGTTAGATCGCAACCGGTTTCTTGAATTTCTCAAGATTGGTGACCTCCATCTGCGTGACAGCTTTGTACAGGAATTCGCAGCTCCATTACAGTCGATAGACTGGAATTCTTCGTCGTATGGCGTTTATTTGTTAAACGATCTTACTCTTGAATCCTTCCGTATCGCGAATCAAATCTTTCGTATGGGCGCTGACCCGGACGAAAACATTCGGAGCTTGCAACAGATGATCCGGGGAATTACAAGCTGGGAAGCCTGTACCCGATACTTGTGTGATCTGCTCGATCAATTATGGCAGCGAAGAGCAGCATCTTCTGGCAAATACAGTGATGTCATTGATCAGGTCAAAGCGTATGTGTCTGGGCAATACAATAACGAGCAGGTTTCCTTGAAGAGTATCTCAGCACATGTGCGTATTAGCCCAAGCCATCTCAGTAAAATTTTCAGCCAGGAAACAGGTCAGACCATAACCGAATACTTAACCCAAGTGAGAATCGGCAAAGCCAAAGAACTGCTGAAAACAACGAGCAACAAGACATTTGAGATTGCATTCAAGGTTGGATATAACGATCCACACTATTTTTCAAATATATTCAAAAAGACAACCGGATTTACGCCCAAGGAATATCGCACACGGGGGGCCGTGGTACCCGATGAATCATCTGAGGACATGAGAAAAGAGCCGATGTATGAGTAAGCTCCAAAGTGCTGGCTGGTTCTTGTTGTTAATCTTGCTTGCATCATCGATAACCTCTTGCACGAGAGCCCCTTCGAGTTCAACGATCCATTCGGATTCAGGTGATTCACATCCCAAAAATCAGGAAGTAAGCCAATATGTTGCTACAGCTGAGGAAGCATCCGCGTCCAAAAACAAAACTTTCGGAATCATCTATCCGATGACCTATCCGACATATGAGATGATCACAATGGATGCTACACAATCTGCTGAAAAACATCATGTGACGCTTACCGTCAACGCGCCAGACGAAGCAAGTACCGAACAGCAAATACGCATTCTGGAAAATATGATCAAACAACATGTTGACGGAATTGCCATCGCTCCTATTGATATTGCCGCGCTTACACCGGTCATTCATAAAGCTAGGGCAGCAGGTATTCCGGTGATTACATTTGAATCGGATGCACCTTCCAGCGATCGAATGGCGTATGTTGGAGCGGATAATTATCTAACGGGCCGACAGTTTGCTCAGACCACAGCCAGGCTCCTGAATAATGAAGGCATGATTCTAGTCGAAAGTGGTATGGAAGAGATGGTTGGTCTACAGCAACGTCTGGACGGATTCATTGATTATATTCGTAATGACACTGACATCGAAATTTTGGAAGTCAGATACAATCAAGGCAATGAAGATCGAGCGGTCAACGATATTGAATCCATGATTGATGCGCACCCCCATTTTAATGCAGTGGTGGGGCTGGATTTTGTATCCGTTTCCGCCTCTACCCTTGTTTGGAAAGCCAAAGGCTTGAACCGGCATCTAATCGCTTTCGGTGGCAATTCAATTAGCGAAAAAGGACTGTCAAATGGGCAGATATCAACCGTGATTTCACAAAATGAGCAGGTATGGGGAACAAAAATTATTGAGACGCTGCTGCGTGCAAGCGAGGGACTTCCTGTTGAGAATTTTATTAATACCGGGATAAAGGAAATCAACCAAACTATACTTCCATCTGAATAGTAACGAATTGAAATCACCCTATAGAAATAGCCTTTCAGAGGGCTTCGCTATAGGGTGAAATTTTATCGAATCATGTAGAGAGTATTATCTTTTTTAAGACACTTCTGCAACGACTGAAGACCGCAAGCCCTCAATGAGGATAAATAACGTCAACGCTTGTCCATAGCCCATCGGACTAATCGGTATTTCTTTATAAAACTGGGCATCATGCCCTACAGGTGTTCCATAAGATACTTGCTGTACGACTCCGGTTTCATCAATATGCTGCAACACGGCTTCAAGCGCCATCATCCCCGTATCAAGATAGGATTCATCCAGGTAGCCGTACCGGATTCCCTTGAGAATTCCGTATCCAAACGCCGCCGTTGCGGACGTTTCTTTATAGGAGTCTGGATCATCCAGTACCGTATGCCACATGCCATCCTCATGCTGTAGCTTGCTAAGTGCTCTGACTTGCGCAGTCGCTGTATCTAGCAGATAAGACTTCAGCCCATCTTCAATGGGGATGATATTTAGAAAATCCATCACTCCGGCCGTGTACCACGCATTGCCTCTCCCCCAATGAACAGCACCATAGTTATGGTTTTCATTGAAATCCCAGCCGTGATAGAACAATCCGGTTTGTTTATTGTATAGATATTTAATATGCACAAGGAACTGTCGCTTGGCTTCTTCCACATAGGCTGGTTTCTCAAAGTGCACTCCTGCTTTAGCTAAAAACAACACCGTCATAAAAAGGGTATCGATCAGAATCTGTCCGTCATTTGCATCTCCCGTGATCATATGCTGAAACGCACCATCTCCGGTCCGTAGCAGTTCATCCATAATCCAGCTGCTCCATTCTTCACAGACACGTTCGTACTCATTGTTTCCGGTCAGCTGGCTTAGTGTCATTAAAGTAAGCAACGGTGCACAGGTATTCACATTTTTCTCGGGTAGTCCCTCCATCAGCCTGGCATCATACCAGGATTCAAGAAAACGAAGCACTTCAGCATCGTTGGTTGCTTCATAGAGCTGAAGGAGACCGTAAAGTCCGACCCCTTGAGGCCATTCCCATAGATGAATGTCGATCAGTCCAATGGGAAACTGTTCGTTGATGCTTGTGTTTTTCATCGATTTCATCGCACCTGATACCTTGCTTATTTTCTCCATAAGCATATCTTGATTCAGCATGATTGTTTCACTCCCCAGATTTTATTGCACATGATTCAACGTTTGATGTTATCTAGATGCAACTGTCCCATAACACCATGACCTGCATGTACGATTTCCTCTCCTTGGACAAATAAAGGTTTGTTCATTCCCCACTGAACGGAACCGTATATTGGATCGGTCAGGCTAAGCGTCAGAGAAGTACTGTCGAATTGCGGGCTGGAAGAACGAACTTGGTCTATAAAATGGCTAAATGATCCGAATTGAGATTCATTGCCTGCTCTAATAATCCAGGCATTACGTAATCCAGGGGAAACAAGCTCACGCTCTCTGGTCACTCCGTTCTTCTCCATGCTCGTTCCATTCGCTGTATATAGAGCCACATACCCTTTATTCAGACAGCCAAAATACCAGTTCTCATGTTTCTCCCATGTCGTGAAAAATGACGTAGGAAAATAAGCATGTGTCCAATCCGAAGTATGCGTTGCTGGAATATCAAACATCATCAAAGCGATTGCTTCATGCTGAACAACGTCAGGCAAAATACCATTTCCAGCCCAGAAACAAGGTCTACCATCCCCATGTTTGTATATCTCTGCGGGATGATTCACCCATACCTGCGCCTCTGGCGACAGGGACAGATGGTTGACATGTTCCTGATAACCTGGCTTGCCTGGTCTAAAGTTTATAATGGAGGACAGGGCGTATGTTGCTGTTCGATAGTGATAGAGTTTGGCATACCCTCCCTTTCCCTGCTGATTGGTAAACGTTAACTGTTGATTTTCCTCAAGCAACAGATGTTCCTGATAAGTCGCAGGAGGGATATAATCGGATAAACTCAGAGCCACGTTACTAATCGAATAATTGTTCACATGACCGACACCATAACCGATCCAGCACATAGACGTTGTCCCCGCGGCATAACTCCCCAGCAATTCCTTCTCGTAGCTACGCCCAAACGTGGTGGACATTACCCCTTGATGCATCTGTATCGTAATATAATAAAATAACAAATCCATTGCTTTTTTCGCTTGCTCTCTAAGTTGTTCATTCTGAGCAAACTCGTAAATATGCAAGAGTCCAACGGCATCAATGGGAATGTATGCACTAGAATTCCATTCAGCCAATCCTTCTTCCATAAAGCGTTCAAACCATAAAGCAAGCCGCTGCTCTGCCTTCTGACGATGTACTTCACCTGTTTCACCACTATTCGTGAACATTTCTTCCCCAAACAATTGCCCCGCTAACAGTTCGTTCGTATGGAACAACAACGCATGATTCTCACTGAAAAACCACATCACATCATCGCCAGGTTCATCGATCCAATACCGATAATTCAGGATACTTGCTTTTACCCGCTCCCAGAATGCTTCACTGAACAACCCGCTATCTCGTTCATCTCTCCATAGCCGGAACAGCCCTACGAGATAAAAATCACTACAATCCTTCCGCTCTTCAATGCCCTCCACACCTTCTAACAACATGGTCTCCGCGTCTTGCACATTGCCATTTGTTTTTAGCATAGCGATCGCTGTGTGAATGTTAGAGCTACCCTTCTCGGCAATACATTGCAGAGCCAGCAATTTGCGGGCTTCAATATCCTTGGCTTGTTGAGCAGCCTCATCATATCGGGTATCGTAGGATTGGCAGCCAAACTTTTTGGTGAGAACTACGTTTGAAACCGAAAGGGTCAGCGTGAAATAGACGTAATGATGTCCAATTTCATTGGTATGTCCCAGAACCAGCTCCGCTTCCTTCTCGGCGATCTGTATCGTCTTATTTTCGGTGCCATCAAAGAAATTGCCATACTCAACACGCACCTCTCTGACGATATCTGGCAAGGAAAGCGGAAGCTTCAGTTTAATCTGTTCGCCTTTAAAAATATCCGAAGGAAAGTAAGCTTGTTCCAGAGCACGCTCGGCGGATCGCACAGGCTCTACCAAATGGGAAGCAATAGGCAACGAAACATACAATTCTTCTTTTCCAAGATATTCTACGGCAAAAGCATACATCGTATCTCGTTCAGCCAAATCCTCCCAGCAGGCATAAATCTCATTGACTCCGGCTGTAAGCTCAGCTTGAATTACGATTTCCTGCTCCTTATTACGAACAAGTGGCGCAAAATCCGTGACCTGTTCTCCATTGATCCACAGTGTCAGGCTTCCATACGTTTTGATTCGGAATGACGCCTTATGAGCGGTTGGAGAGACCAGACGTGTCGCGGCATAGCTACGTAGATGAGTGGGTACAAACCAGAAACCTGATTTCTCTACTCGCGGATTACCCCAGGGAGAATAAATCTCCCATCGCTTTTCACCCTGTTCTCCACGAAATGGATCTCCCGGACTCGGGAACTCACTCCATTGATCGAAAAATCGGGATACAGGCTGTGATCTTCTATTTTCAACAAACTCCTGCCTGCACGGGTTTTCGTGAATAGCAAATCCATCGATAAGCCAATCATTAATATCTCCCTCCATCGTTGTTGGAACAAACGCAACAGACTCCGTATATATACCATTGATCAACCAATGATTGATCACTTGATCTCCGCCTAGTTTCATCGGCTTGTAATTTAAAGTTTCCGTCTCGCCCGGGGTGGATTCTATCATTTAACTCATCCTTTCATCCCTGAAGTAATCATACCGCTGACAAAATAACGCTGGAAAACCATAAATACAATTAAGACCGGAAGCATCGTAATGACGGACATCGCAAGCAGGCTTCCCCAATCGACATTGTATTCCCCAATAAAATTAGAGAGCGCCAGCTGAATGGTGTATTTGGATGGATCACTGATTGCAATTAACGGCCATACGAAATCATCCCATCTCCACATAAAAGAAAAGATCGCAAGTACAGCCAGAATGGGCTTGGCTATCGGAAGAATAATGCTCCAGTAAATTTTCCATTCGCCAGCTCCATCCATACGAGCCGCTTCTAACAACTCATCCGGTACGGTCAGCAAATATTGCCGCATAAGGAACACACCTGTCGGCGTTGCTGCAGGCGGAATGATGATGGCAAGCAGGCTGTTATATAAACCAAGTGCACTTAGCACTTTGAAGATTGGGATCATAATGACCTCAATCGGGATCATAAGTGTTGAGATAAAAGCAATAAGTATAATGGAGCTTCCACGGAAGCGATATTTGGCGAGTGCAAACCCTGCCATGGAATTGATCAATAACAGCAATAACGTTGAAGATATCGTAACGATCGTGCTATTCATAAAATACAAGCCAAAATCACCTTTTTTGAATGCCGCTTTGAAATGTTCGAAGGTCACTGGATCTGGCCACAATTTAGGAGGAAAGCTGTATAGATCGCTATTGGTTTTCAGAGCAGAGATCACAACCCATAGTACAGGCAGGAGCCATAACACTGCGGCCACACTCAATATACTGTAGATTGCAATTTTGGCCATAGGTTTCATCACCATCAGACAGCTCCTCCTTTCGATAAGCGGAATTGAAGTGCCGAGAAACCGCCAATAAGTATAAACAAAATAACGGACATGGCACTGGCAAGACCTAATTCCTGCCTGTTAAATCCAATCTCATAAATGTATTGAACAATAAAGGTCGTTTCTTTACCTGGCCCACCGCCTGTAAGCGCAAACATAAGTGGGAAGGCTTTAAACGCGTCAATCAGACAAAGCATAACCACGAGTAAACTTGTCGGCTTCAATAGCGGCAGGGTAATATAACGAAAAACTTTGGTGCCCGTTGCTCCATCCAAGCGAGCGGCCTCATAATAATCTGTGGGTATAGCTTGTAACCCCGCAATAAAAATGACCATGAAAAATCCTGCTCGTGACCATACCGTCGCTACAATAACGGCCGTATTGGCCCAGAAAGATGAAGTTAGAAAGCCTACGGGTTCTGCACCTGCCATCGTTAACAGATGATTCAGAATGCCGAAGGAATCTCCGAAAATCCACTTCCAGGTTAAACCTACAATGATAAAGGAAATCATGGTTGGCCAGTAAAAGATAGCTCTGAAGAAACCGCGCATACGAATCTCACGCGCCAGCAACAACGCAATGCCTAAAGCCGCTGCATAAATTAACGGAACAACAATGACAGCATAAACGCCTGTTCGCCCTATGGTTGACCAGAACTCCTGATCCGTCAGAATCTTCATATAATTGTCCAGCCCATTAAATTTCATCGGATTCAACCCATCATAGACATGGAATGAATAGTACAGCCCCAATAAAGAGGGAAAGACAATAAATGTACTAAAGATCAGGAGATTCGGAAGTATGAACAGATACGGAGCGATAACGAGTTTCCTGTTCTGTTTGGTCAATGTTTTATGATTTGTTCGCTGTGCTTCACTCATCTGCGTGCCCCTTCCCTATAAATTAAACAAAAGGGAGGCCTAACTGGAATCGCTAAGCCCCCGGTTGTGATGAACATTTGGCTTTACGTTTAACTTTGTGTTTGGTTAGCCCTTATTGACTGCCAATGGCTTCATTGATCTGCTTAGCCATCTGATCCAATGCATCCTGCGGGGTTGCTTTATCGGATAACACGTCCATAATATGATTTTTCAAATCCGTAGAAATCTTGGATATAAGCGTTTGTCTGGACCAATCATTCGCTGCAAGAGGCGAACTGTTTTTCAGTTCATCCGAGAAAACTTCAAACATCTCCTTGCCAAATTCATAATTCAGTGTGGAACTGTCCTTCCTTGGACTCATGAACAAGGACTCCTGATTATATTTGGAATTCACTTCTTTGGACGTCAAATATTCAATAAACTTTGCAGCTTCCTCTTCCTGTCCGCTGCCCTTAAAGGCCATAAGGAACTTCCCTCCGGGTACGGAAGAACGCTGCGTTCCTTTTGGCATGTAGGTGACACCCCATTCGAAGTCGGTAATATCCTTATAATTGCTAATCATCCAGTTGCCAGCCCAGTGCGCCGCTACCGTTCCGGAACGGAACAAGTTGTTCGGATTTTCTCCACCCAGCCATACCGATTCAGGCATGATACCCTCTTGATGAAGCTGTTTGAACATCTCCATGGAGCGAATCCCAGCTTCACTGTTAATCGCTGCTGCACTGCCATCCTCTGTCAAGATGCTTCCGCCATTCTGGTACAACAGCGTAGACCACCGATGGGGAGTGACATCCCAAACCATACCATATCGTGCTCCACCTTTGTCCATCACCTGCTTTAATGCAGCGATATATTCATCCCAAGTCCATACTTCATCTGGAGAAGTTGGCACCTTGACACCGGCTTTATCAAACAAGGTTTTGTTATAAATCAATCCATTTGCTGTAACATCCATCGGTGCGGCTACCAGTTTGTTATCCATAACATAGTAAGGTTTAAGCGAGTCGATAAATTGATCTTGGAATTGTTCCGCATTCTGTACATAAGGGGTAAGATCAACAGCCTGATTGGCAAAAGACCCCGTATCCGTCACCCGGCTCAAGGCTGGTGGTTTACCTCCGGATAACATCGTTTTCAACTTGGTTTGAATATCCTTGAAGCCGACTTCAATCAGATTGATTTTTACGTTAGTATTACTTTGCTCGTATTCCTTAATGACCTCCTTGATGACTTCTCCTTCTTTCCCATCAGAGAACCATAAGAAATCAAGAGATTTTTGTTTCCCATTAGCGTTGTTACCTGCATCTCCACAAGCGCTCAGCAGGATGAGCACCGCTGTCAGTAACGCGCTGATGCTCATCTTAAACCATGTTTTTCTTGTCATTTTAACCTCTCCTTAAGAAGAATTAATGATTTTGGGATACATGAAGCAATTCGTTTTTACGGAACAACTGTGGAGAAACACCGACGTATTGTTTGAATGCTCTGCTGAAATACACAGGTGTATTGAAGCCTAATGTCTCGGATATAGACAAAATCGGTGCATCGGTAGATAGCAACAGCTTTTTGGCCTCTGCCACCCTTTTTCGTATGACATAATTGCTGATGGTATATCCCGTTGTTTCTTTGAAAGAATGACAAATATAATATTTATTCAAATGCAGCGTTTTGGAAAGTTCATCGAGCGAAACGTTCTCCGCATAATTTTGGTTCAAATAATGAAGAACCCGGCTCACACTGGACTGCTTCTGTGAGGAAATCAGAATCGGATCGACCGATTGCTCCGTAGTCATTTTTCGATAAATCCGCAGTAGCAACTGAGTAAGAATCAATTTAACCATCGTTTTGCATCCCGCACTTCGGGCATCCATCTCCTCTTTAATCCCTTTAAATGTATTTGAGATGTATTCACGCTCCTCCGGGGACCAATGTACCAATAAACCGTCGGGGTGACGGAAAATAGACATCAGATTCTCTAATTGACTAAGTTCGAGCATATCTAATAGCAATATTTCCGTAAAATTAACAAAACTTCGCTTGTACACAATCTCTCTCGAAGGATTAATTCGATGAGGAACTCCACCTCTGAAAATAAACATATCACCGGGCTTCGGCTTATAGATTCGATCACCGATTAAGAAGGTTGCATCCCCTTGGATGAAATAATGAATCTCATACCCGTTATGTGTATGAATGGGCCATTCATCCTGAAAATTGTCAGCTTCCGAGCGCACATAAACTTCATTTTCCTGCAATGCCATATTCGTCGGGGTGTGTATAGTTAACATTCAATAAAGATCTCCCTTCTCTGAATACAAATAGCAATATAGTTTAATCATTTGTAATGATAGCGCTTTACAATGAATTGTATCACAGATATTTCGAACTAATATGAACTATATTGCTGTATTGTTGATCACAATTGTTGCAAATGATTCCAAAGGATTTCATGTATCTACATGCTGGAAATAAAAAAACCACGTCATAGCTCTCAGTCTACGACGTGGTGGATCAACCATTATTGAATAGTACCTCCCGATTTACTCCTTGTTTTTACTCTTCTTTATTAATTTATCAATAATCAGACCCAACGCTGTCCAAAAAAGCAGATGTAATCCACATATGAGAGGCTTAAACAAGTACGTTGTCTCCGGGTTCATATTGATGTCTGTTAGCCAGCGGTTTAATAGTGGATTGAATGGATTCGTTAAATATATCAAAATGTTTTTATCGTCATTGCCCGTTAGGTTATTGAAACACACCAGTAATGAGAAAAGGACTAACCAAAAGGTCAGCCTTTTAAATATGTTCATCTTCGTCTGTCCCTCCTCTCTAAACAAGTTGAGGCTCATGGGCTCAATCCATCATAAAGATGTTATTCAAACCCTTTATATGCCGAATTTCAGAGCTCGAACAACCTCACCATCGATAAGTTGCTCACTGATCCGCTGAAAACCAAGAGATTCGTATAAGGCGCCGGCAACGTGATTATCAGGCCTATGTCCAATTAGAATGCGTTTGCAGTTTAGTGTCTTTTGCATCCTTTGAATCAAAGCACGAAGCGCTTCTTTTCCATATCCTCTACCCTGATATTTACTATCAATCATCAAAGCAGGCAGCCAATAATCACCCTCGTCATGCTCTTGATCGGAGTACACTGCAAAACCTACCAAATCTAAGTCCTTGTAGATGGCTATGGGTTGAAAGTCAGTGACAAACCTTGACTCAGCCAACCAATATACCACGGGTGCAGGGAACGCTTTTTTCTGTTCTTCACTTATCTGTAATTGAGTACAAGCAAACCAATCATCCATCGAAACAGGTCTCACCTGAATAGTCATTTAAAATTCCTCCTAATGGTTTTCTTCGTTTTCTAATGCACATATTCAACTGTTTTCTCATACTGCATCGCTCCTTTCACATAGGCCTAGGTATTTAGGTTTGATTCATCTCGCTATTCATTTACACTAAAGTTCGTATGAAGCGTCCATTCTAGTCTTCGCAACCATTCCTTCTGTACATCCGGGTGGGCATTCTTGATGTGGTTCATAATCCCCGTGAATCAGAGTTTGTTCCCCATGATCAGGAGTGCTTAACACTTCATTTGCCATGCTCATGATTCCGGTGGGGATGAACTCAAGTCCATCCACAGCAACAGCGGATTTCATGATAACAGGCAACTCTGTGTCTTTATTGTCTCGTTTGACGGAGTGCACCTCTTTGGCAAGATATTTACCCAGTTGCTCATACATTCTCCTGCCTTGTTCAAGTCCATCTTGATCCAAAATCGTCTGTGCATTTACGCCCGGGACATAGTCCATCATTACAAATAGCCGTTCATCCTGTTCAAAAAAATCATACACTCGCGGAGTCACCCCAGAATGAGTTAACAGCCTCAGTGCATTTATTTCTGTCTTTGCATCTGCGTTGTTCACATCATAGATTTTGGCAACCCTCTTCATGTCAGTTCCCTCAAGTAAGAGGGTCATATTCGTATAACCGCCAGTTAATTCGAAGATTTTTACATTGGGGAATCGATTTAACAAGATGTCATGTATCATTTTAGGATTCCTTCTTTCTTATTTCCATTAAGTGCTATTCACTATTGCATGCTTAAATCTGATCTCCGATCTCAACAAGAGTAGGACTATGTTTAGTCAGTTCAGGGAACTCAAAAGATTTGTTAGCCACCATTACTTCCCGAACAGCTCCTAAACCTTCCGACTTCCAGATCGAATAAATATATTTGGAAAAGGCATATCCATTCAAGACGTACCCGCTATCTTGTAGCTGTCTGAACAATTTCGCACTTTCTTCAGACTGTTCAATATCCGCTAGAATACAAGCCAGATTGTTTAGCGCAATGTGAATATCTCTCTGTGATATTCTGCTCGAATTCACATCTTCCCAACTGCCGACAACTTCTTCTTTTTTCATTGGCTCTAAGGAAGCCCAATCGATGTGATCTATTAAATGCATCGTTTCATGCATAAGTAAATCTACTTCTTTTTCATTCCTGGAGTGATACAAATAAGCTAGACGCTCCCCAGAGACAACGACAAAGCCTGTGTAGAATCAGAAACGACCCAATGGTACTGTTCAGGGGGGAGAATCTGCTTCCCCCATTCGAAAAATGCCAAATGATTGGCATAAAGTGGCTCCGGATCTCTTAAAAGGGCATAACCATCTGAAATATTCCAGTATACCCAGCCTCGTTCATTCACAGCTAGTTCGCCGGATTGTTCATATTCTTTCAATAAGTTGATCATCCCCTGATGATCGCCTCGAGCGACTGTTTCCTGAAAAGCATGAACGATATTCTTCCTCATCTTCATCCTCCGTCCCTCATAGCCCTTACAATGGCTTCGTGCCGCAAGCAGTAATAAAATTCATCATGGCATAGGCTTCTGATGAATGATTTATAGCTTCGAAAGCTCGCTCTAACTGGGCAAATTCCTCCCGGCTAATGATACTCTTCTCAACAAAATGTACAAAACGCTGGAGATTGAATTGTTGCTTGAAACCCTCCATCCCGATGATGTCACTGTGTTGAACAACCGCATCGATGTCAACATCAATGTATCCACTCTCAGAGAGGAGCCGCGGCAAACTTCTGCCAATTAACCGATTCCCACCATGTTGGGCTACATAGCCCGCGATTTTCATTAATACGGTATATAGCGCCGGTATATCTGGATTCACTGCGCCAAAAACACCATCGTCAACATCAATAATGGCCAGCCGGCCACCAGGCTTGAGCACACGATAAATTTCTTGCGCAGCTTCGATCGGATTGTTCAGGTGAAGAAAGATCAGCCTAGCCACCACAAAATCAAATGAATTATCCGGCAGGTCCATCTGATAAATGGAAGATTCCACAAATTGCAGTCGCTCCGAAGAAACGTCCTTCAGCCGTTCTTTGGCTTGCGCTTGTAACGTACGATCTATCTCAAGCGAGGTAATCTCGCTGCCCGGTAGACTGTTCAATAATTGTTCCGTGATGTAGCCGGGTCCGCTTCCGACCTCTAAAACACGCATTCCATTTTTGAGCCCATACCACGCCAGATTACGAAATTCTTTGGACCATCCCATGCCGGCTTGCATCTTTAACCTCTCTAATTCAGCTTCGAAACTTAATACTGCGGTTTGGATATTGTAAGTTGAACGCGGGTCAGTCATATTCCTTTTCCTCCTCTTGATTAAAATGATAGAACCTGTATTTTTACACTTTTTTTCTACCTAAAAAAAGAGCGACCTTGTGATGTTTGTCTATCGTTCCGCCTGCATGATCTATTGAACGTTTGATTCTCCCCAAAAGCTCACTCCGAACATCCTCAGAAAGCTGCTGATGCTTGGAATTTGTATTTAAAAGTGCGACATATTCATCGCTCGAACAGGACTGTATCCAGTTATATTCCTTGACCTTAATGTCTGTGAACAAGCCCGAAAGCTCCGTTATTTCTTTGCGCTCCTGAATGACTTCATCAGGCGAAGGATATTGAGAATCATCCAAATGAGAGGCTAATTCGATATAATGCGCACGAATCTCTTGATGCAATGAATCATAGCCAGGAACATGAACGGTCCAAAAAAATCCAATGCATCCCTCATCCTCAAGCAATTCTGAAGCCCTGCGGTAGCCGACCTCTGGATCAATAAAATGAAAAGCTGTCCCTGACACCATCAACTTGAAAAGCTTTCCTTCATCATTCCACTCCTCAAACGAAGTGTTGATCACTTGAATGGATGGATACGATCTGAATTTATCTGCGGTAAACTGTGCCAAATTGCTACCTAATTCAATACACGTAATGTTGGTGTAGTCCTTACTCACCAAACCACCAGTGGCCTGCCCTGTTCCGCAACCAACTTCAAGAATGGAATCTTGCTTATCAAGCTTCGCATATGTAAAAATATCATCAAACATTTCGCTCGGATAGACAGGTCTGTAACGCTCATATTCACTCACTACGAGATTAAATGTTTCCTTGTTTTCCATGGTATCCGCCTCCATTTTGCTAACATTATTTTCCTCGTTTTCATTGACTAAACTTACCATATTTTATTATTGTTGAACATATCAGAATAAACCTCTCAATAATGGAATGATCCTGTTTCTAGTTCACCAATTACTATAATGGATCGGGGTGCTTCGATGAAAAGTATCTTTGAAACAAGTCATGCTGCTGAAATTACAGATCGTATTGATCGACTCCGTGAAGATTCCACACCTCTGTGGGGAACGATGCAGGTTTCTCAAATGTTAGCTCACTGTGCGGCTTTTCACGATATTCCCTTGGGTAATACGTTCCCGCCAAGAGGGTTGCTCGGAAGACTTGTTGGACGGTTTGCCAAACCGATGTTTTACAATGAAAAACCGTTACCACAAAATATGTCGACCATTCCAACGATCGTTATTGAAGATGATCGAGTGTTTGGGACGGAGAAAGAAAAGCTGAAACAACAGATTACCACTTTTCAAGTAAACGGCTCAGATCAATGCTCCCATCATCCTCATCCTTTCTTCGGAAAACTAACACCTGAGCAATGGGGAAAAGGAATCTATAAACATCTGGACCATCATCTCAAACAATTTGGAGTTTAATCCAATCTGGGCAGATTACCTGATCCAAAAAAAGCCCATGACAACATTCACGCTTAACCATACATCTCTGCATGGTTCAAGTTTCATGTTGTCATGGGCAATATCAAGTGAAGCTCTTACTTGTCACTTTCCACTATCTGTGCGCCGCCAGTGAGGGTCACAACCGATTTTCCTGGAATGTTTACGATAAAAGTCTGCTCCTCTTCCGCTTCGGGTACTCTCTCCTGACAAACCAGATCCAGTTCCGCATTGGTTACGTAAGACTGCATTGTCGTAATTCGTTCATTTAATCCCAGCTCATGGAGGTCTAATTGCACGCTTTTGTCCTGTTCACCATGATTCACAAAAACAGCAGTCACGGTCTGCTCTCCTACATGGACATAGGCAGAACCTAACAAACCGCTGTCGGCTTCCTCACCAAGCCCGGTCAAGTCGATTCGCTTCGCACCAGGCCGAATAAAACGGCTATAGTTACCGAGTACCCACAGCATCTTCGAGGTCAAAATATTTTGCTCATCGCCTGTTTCATTAAAATCCGTATAGATTAATCCATCTTTGTAGTCTACTTTGGAAACCGCTGTCCACCATTGCCATGCTGCCGCATTCGCTTCCACCAGATCAAAATGAATCGTTCTTGCCACATGAAGGGCTGGCTCGATCCCTAAATCACGTCCAGGACCATAATCCCCCAGAATGCAATATTCCGTTACCCAGTATTTGCTCTCTTCATCGTAATACTTCATGTTCGTGTGCAGCAATTGCCTCAATCTGACTAACCGATCATCCCCCGGATTACTGTAGTCAGACCAGTATGAATGAGAAGCCATTTTATTTCCTATCGCTTCTTTCACCTCAGGATCACCGATCATATCCTTTATGTATTCCCGATACTTCCCTGTTCCCAGCTTGTTAGCGCCGCTGGAATACGTTCCACTTCCCGCAAACTGACGATAGTATTCGTCGTCCAAGAGCGCCGTAATTTCCACACCGTCCGGTGCACTGATCCGTGTCTGTAAATCGGTCTGCTGTAACTGGCGATATAATTCCAGAATCACTTGCTTCAGATCATCATTATTATAACGATTTCCCTCCTGCCAAGACTGATTCCAGTCCCAAGTCGGCTCGTTGATCGGGCTAATATAGTCAAAAGCAAATCCTTTTCCCTTGAAATACGATAAAACATCAATTAGATACGACGCGAACTTTCCATTATACTCCGGTTTCAGATTCGTCGAACCCACTTCAAGATCAGGCTGGGCATGCCCATTTTTGGTCATCCATACCGGCGGACTATTTACAAAAGCGATAAGTGTCTCAACTCCCCGATCACGCGCAGCTTGAAGGAACCACTGTTGGCCCGACTGTTTACTCCAGTCATACTCGTGCTCCTCTGATATTTTGAAAGCTTCGGCTCTCCTCCAGGGGTCGGGAATTCGATTCTGATCGGTTTCTGTTGAACCTGCGCCGATGTTAAAACGCCATGCGGACAACCCGATGCCTCGCTCCCTGGAAAATAACAGATCGGCGATTTGCGCCTTATTTTCCTCGCTCCAATGCTTGCCTAGCGGTTCCATCGACCACGCATCCGACGCGCCAAAATTGTCTATACTCTGATAACATGTATTTCCATCAACCGTGACTTGTGCATCCAGCCTATCCTTTGCTTTTGGGGTATCTCTTTGCATCCCTCATCCTCCTCTTCCTGATCTATCTTTGCAGGTCTTTACACTCCAAACCGTTCATTGGCTATGGGTTAGAGACTGCCAGCGATGTAGGCAGCCTCTTATATTTTTTCGAATTCAGTGTCCTTCTCAGGTTATAAAGGAAATATTCTCCCTTTATTCCCTGCTCCGATTCCTGTTATCCTACAAGACCGGAACGTTCCACACTCTCCACGAAATGACGCTGAACGAACAGATAAATGATAATCAGCGGCAGAATCGCCATCAGCACACTCGTATTCATCATCATGGACATGAAAAACGGGTCTTGTGTATACGATGCTGCAGCCTGGCCTCCGCCCGTTAGATACGTCGCAATGGTAAAGCCCGAGGACGACATCATCGACGACATGACTTTAGGTTCATTCAAATACATATTGGTGAAGAAGGAGTCATTCCATTGCCATACGAACGAGAACAGCATGACGGTAACCATTGAAGGGATCGCGTTAGGCAAAATAATACGTCCAAACGTTTTGAAATATCCTGCACCATCCACGTAGGCAGCCTCTTCAATCTCACGCGGAATACCTCTGAAAAACTGGCGGAAAATGTAGACGTACAGACCTGTTTTCACACCCATACCGAGTGCTGCGGAGATCAGAAACGGCCAGTATGTGTTGATCAGATTAGCAGGACTGCCACGAAACAGCTCGATTAAGCCCATCACATCAAAGTTCTTAAAATTCAGATAGAGCGGAATCATGATCGTCTGTGTAGGCACCAGGATGGTAAAAATTACGGCAGCAAACAACAAACCACTGCCTCTGAACTTGATTCTTGCAAACCCATAGCCGGCTAGGACACAGGTTATCGTCTGGAGAAGCATAACCGCAGAGGATAACCATAAGGTGTTCATCAACACGCCGGGATAGTTCATTGCCGTGAAGACCAGCTTAAAGTTTTCGAGCGTAAACGTACGCGGAATCCAGATCACCGTTGGGTCATACAGATCGGACATGCTTTTAAAGGATATTGATATTTTCAATAAAATCGGATATAGAATCACAAATGAAATGCCAAAGATCAAGACAAACCGAACCAGAATCCATGCCCACTTCTTGATCGCTTCAAACCAGTAGGCCGTGGAACCCAGGCGATGCAGCCATTCCTTTTTCGCTGGCGGTTGCCCTGCTGCGGTTTCTGTCTTCATGTCAGGCCTCCTTTTCCTTGTTCTATATAAGGTAAACCAAAGATGTTTACACATTCACTCCGATGACAGAATAACCTTCCAATCGCTGTTATCCCCAGATTTCTTTGATTACCTTTAATAAAAGGTGAAAATCCGGTGATAAAGGCGAACGCTCCGCTTTTCCAGGTTTTTTCTGTCCTCTCCGTTTTTGTGTAAAAAAATTAGTTTAACTTATATAGCTAGTTTTGATAAAAGACCTTGCGGGATACCAAGGCGGTCGTTACCCACAGGATCAGTGCAATCACGGCAAAATACATCCAGGACATCGCCGCACTGAGCCCGAAGTTAAAGCTTTTGAAGGCCGTATCCACCACAAGCCGACTCGTCTGATCACTGATGAAGCTATCCACGATGGTATACACCAGATTCGTCAGAATCAACGGGCTTAGCATCGGGAACGTAATTTTCCAAAAGGCTTCATAGCCTGTAGATCCTTCGATTTTGGCTGCTTCATACAGCGATGGAGAAATCGACTGCAAACCGGCAAGGAAAATCAGAATCTGGACGCCTGATTGACTGACAATCTCGTATATCCGGCTAACCGCACCTGTCAGATATTCGACCAAAATCGGGCTCATGCCGGATTCAAGCAACATAATGGTCAGATCCAGATTTTTCATCACGGACAGTCCACCGCCCGTCATATCGTTAGCACTACGTACAACGGATTGCATCAAATCCCCGTTTTCGATACTTGCAATAATACCCGAAGCCAGAATAACCGGAAGGAAAAAGATGGCTCTCGCCAAAACCCTTCCATGAAACTTCTGATTCAGAATCACCGCAAAAAACAGGCTGAAAATAATAATTAACGGTGTATTCACGACGATATTGATCACTGATTCCGTCAGCATCCTCACATAGGATTCATGAGAGAATAAAGCCTCACGGAAATTCGCCAAACCGATAAATTCCAGCGTAAACCCTTCATTGGACACCTGCAGATTGCTCAGACTGTATCGGAACGATGAGATCAGCGGCACCATGAAAAGTAACAGGAAACCGATGAACCAAGGCAGGATGAAATACAAACCGTAATATCTGTTTTTTTGCTCTAGGGATAATTTCTTAAGTTTCATTCCGGCATGTCACCTCCTACCCAGTAGCTCTTCGCTGCCACACGTGTGCCATTCCACTCCACAGCAGCATCGTTGTAATTCACAATGACCGTTTTACCTTGTTCGTAAGTCGTTTGATAAACACCCTTACTCAGCTTCTCATGTTTAACAATCGTTTGATTCTGTACATCTTGCAACACATTCCTAAGTTCCTTGTATCGCTCTGCTGATTCCTCGATCCAGCGTCGATAATCGGCCGAATATAACGCGTCAAAACTCGTCAGTTTGATCGCAGATGGATCTGCGTAGAACCACGTGTAATATGGTGCCGATCCGGTTTCGATCGCCCGGAGCATCTGTATATGGGAATCCTGATCATCCGCCATATTCCAAGCCTGCCCTGTATATTGCACGAAGCCGTGATAGACCAGTTGGAAAAAGGGAACCGCTTCATCGGTGATGTTAAACCCGCTGTTGCTCACAGGTGCATCTACGATATGTCTGGCATAGGGGCTTGCATAACTATTGCCGCCCTCTACAAGTAGCGATGCATCCGAGCTGCGCACCTGCTCAAGCTGTTTCATCACAACCTCTTTGGCTTGTTCGCGATTGATCACGTTAGCGCGGTTGAAGTCGGAATTCAGCTGGTCGCCTAAATCTCGAAGCGACAGACCTGTAAGTCCTGTTTCCTTATAATCTTGCATAAATCCGCTCACAATGCCCGGCACCGCTTCCGGACTCAGAACATAACCCGGAGATGCTTCATCATTCCTTGTAAAGGAGGAGATATAGTACGGGAATAACTGCGCAAGTTTACCTGTAATTTGGCGAGAAGCATACGATTTTTTGAATCCCTTTGCTTCTGGGAACACCTCCAGGAAGGATACGTCCGGGTATAATCCAAAACCATTCTCTTGTGTATAGGCCTGTAGGCTTTGCAAACCTTTAGCGCCACCAAGCTTTTTATCAACATCGATCGACTTCGGCATATCATGATGCATACCTCCGTTGAACCACCCCGAGTACCGAAGCTGAATATCCTCCACACCAAGGCTTTGCATTTCTTTTAAAATATCCTGTGCCTCTTCAAACGTGGTAAGCGACTCGTAAGCATTGTACGGGATGCCGAGGAAAAACTTTTTCTTCGGAATACCGCCGATTAATTCCACGTAAAAAGGGAGTTCCGTATCATCACCTAAACGGGTGAGTTTCTTTTGCTCCGTCAGATAATCCCGATAAGTCGAGGCCATACCGGAATAGCTCGCATCATCTGCGCTCAAAAATTCATAGATAACGGACATTTCATTATGAAAAGGCTGTGCCTGAAACCGTTTGACTGTGCTGGAACGCCAGCCGTTCGTCAGGGTAACCTCTTCCATACTGCTGAGTGAGAAACTGGAATGCACCGTATTGTACTGGTTCAATCTGCCGCTGACATCCGCTTCAACAGACGCAACCGCATCACCTTTATCAATAACCGCAAGATATCCCTTGTCTCCGTAACTCATGCCAAACACCGGCATCCTCGCCTTCTGTTCCTTCTGGATCTGGGAGAGCTGATTTACAGCATGATCACTTCCATACAGAGCGGTACTATATGGGGATACTGACGTTTTTTTATTATTAAAATAAATCAGAGATCCCGATCCGTCTGGGACCAGACTGTATCCTTTATCTTTTGGACCGCTCGCTCCAAAAAACGGCAACAGGGACAAGGATTGAATTTTCATTGTATCCGGGTATTGGATACCATTTTCCGGAATGGATACACGCAGATGTCCTTGCTCCAGCCGATAGTGGACAGGCACAATGACACTTGCGCTCCCGCTTTCCTCTTCACCGTAGGCCGCTTTGTCTATTGCAATCTGTGCCTCGTCATAGCCGACAGACTCGAAAATTCGGGTTACTTTGGACAAACCTACGCCTTTCAGAGATGAATCCCGTCTTTCGTAACGTTTGTTCTGCTCATCATACTTAAAGCGCTTCTCAATCTCTTTCTGGTCTTTTTCTTCCAGTTTCCCGAGAATCAACGTGTTAAAGCGTTCCTCGCTAATATATTTAGGGATGGCTTCAATATCACTTTTGACTTCACCCAGCGTGTATACAACGTTGAAACCGTCCTCTACTTTTTCAACTTCAAACTGACCACTCTCTACACTGTGCGTAAAATTATCGTATTTGAGCGCATTGCCCGTATTATCGTAATACGTCAATTCAAATTGCACATTCAGCTGGGACTTGTTATAACCGGTCGCAATGGTATCCTGTTCACGATCCTGCGGGTTAGAAAACCACATCGCACCATTCTTCTTATCCTTGACCGCAATCTCTGTCGTTTCCGGCTTTAGATACAGGATCAGGCCATCCTTTTCCGCAACAGCTTCCATCCCCTCAGGAACAGCTACGGCTTCGTTCTTCTGTTCATTCGCAGATGGCGTCTGCGGTTCAGAGCTGGTCGCATCGGATTGCTCTTCCCCCTCACGTTCAGGATCCGCAGCCGTAGCCTCTTGTTCTGTTGAATTTTCTTGTGTTGCAGACGTCTCAGGAGACGTACTCTGATCTGCCTCTTGTGAATCACCTGATGTGGTCACCACTCGTTCCGATACGGACTCCGCATAGTTGATATTTTGAGCCAAGATCAAGCTTGCAATGAGGATGACCGCTGCAAACGCAGTACGCTTTTTTCTCATATCACGCACCTCCTTTCTTCTCCTATTCGCGCAGTGTAATCTCTTGAAAGAGGGTATAACCAAAACTGATAATTTGCTGGATCAGGCTAAAGAAAAGCAAGCCCAGGAAGATCACAACCCCCATCACCACCAGCGTAAGCAGCATCGTCATCAATGTTTTCATGACTGAATACTGATGTACCGTCTTGGTTCCGATAAAAAGCAACCACACAAACCAGATCACACCAAACGAGTCAAGCAGGTAATAAAAAGAAGATTCACGTAGCGTGATCACATTGCTTAGTAAAATATTAGGAATGTTGACCAGAATAAGCGGAAGCATCGCATATCCTGTTGCAATCAAGATGTCTTTGAACTTACCTTCCCCGTCCATCAGCGTAGTCAAGGACCAATTGGAAATACACCAGAGTAGAAAAGGGAGAACGATATATTTGAACTCGTTAATACTATTAAGCGAGAGCGGATAGTTATCATTGACAACATACCCGGCAAACTGTCGCTTCAAGATCATCGTTATCGTGACAGCCAGAAGCACTAGCAATGCAACGCGCAATCTGCCTTTATTTTCATATTTCAAATCCCAGTATCCGTCAAAAGGACGTACCGCGACATGCAGAGAGTATTTGAGTTCCTTAATTAGCGACATCTCTGACCCCCCTCTCATTCCTTGTTCTGGCGATCCGGCGCCAGACGATGACGCTGATTAGCAAGGCAATTGCTACAGTCATGTACATCCCGAAATATTCACGCATGTATTCTCTCCGATACTTCGCTAAAGCTTTGGAATAGTATTCGCGGTCATTCCCTAACTTCAGATAGGTCATGGCGTCCTTATACTTCCCTTCTCGCAGCATCGATTTGCCGATACCGATATAGGCCATCTCATAGTTCGCGTCAAGGCGCAACACCTCTTGCCATAACTTCGCGGCTTCCGTATGTTTGCCAGAGCTGTACAACCGATTGGCCTCATTAACCAGGCTTCCAAACGTTGTTGCCTTGAACTCCGTAATTCGCCCGAGATCCCGATCCAGTACGTAGATAGCGTCCCCATAGCTTTCGATGGCGACCGGATTTTTGAATGTACCGATCTGGTTGCCAAGCTGACCTATGACATAGAGCAGATTACCATCCTCGTTATACGTGAACACCCGACCTCTTGTTGAATCCAGCGCACGATAGACACCGTTACTGGACACCTGGATATCCACGAAGGAAGAACGATTAAAGGTCAAGTCTCCGACCGGTGAAAATTCACCGTTAACCCGAAGTACGTCAATACCGGAGGGATTCAATCTTTTGACCGCAGAAAGCGAGTTTTTGTCCGCTGTTGTGGTGTAGATAAAACCGCCATCATCGATGTCCGCGTTGTTGAACTCCAGTGGGATAAAACGAATCATTTTCTCCCGTTGTTCCTTGGTGGATACGGTTTTCCAGAACAGGTCGACCGGATCAAACTGCACTCGATTGGTACCCATAAATCCGGTGAAACGTCCGTCACTATCAAACTCGATCAGTCCTTCAAAGACCCCGCGACCAACCACGTAGATCCGTCCAGCTTTGTCCACGATAACCTTGCGAGGAAAGTATTCAAACGTATCACTAAGCACATCCGACTCTGGTGCACCGATGGCCCGCACAAAAGTACCATCTTGATTCAACTCTACGATTCGTCTGTTTTCGGTATCCGCAACGTAGATTTGACCTGCTTCCGTCACAAAAAGTCCCTCAGGATTGTTAAAGCTGTCCTTTTTACCGTCATGGTTAAACTCTTGAATGACCCGAACCGTTTCCCATTTCTCGTTCAAGACAACGATCCGTCCATTGCCTGAATCCAGAATATAGAGCAAGCCATCTTTCGCAGCATATAAATCCAGCGGAGACTGCCATGCTCCTGTTCCGGCCTCATCCCCTGTGATTACTCTGGAGGGAAGAAACGCAATCGGTGATTTCACTGCATCTCCCCAATAGTTGTAGGTATATCCCTCATACGGTGCCGCATGAGCCTGGTTATGTCCGAATCCGGCAATCAGCAGGGAAGCTGCCAGAACGATTAGCCATGATTTCACTCTCATCTGTAACACCCTCTCCCTTAATCCTTCATGCCGGATGAAGCCATCGTTTGAATGACATTGCTCTGCGACAATACAAACGTCACGATCGGCACCGTCATCATGATGACCGCTACTGCAGCGCCTACCCCTGCACGAGCAATTCCCCCTTGAACAATCTGTCCCATGGCGTAATGCATCGTTTTGAGCTGCTCACTGTAGATAAAACTGCCGCCATCCGTTCCCCACAGCATCTGCATCATCAGGATTAGCAGGGTTAACCAAGCCGGTTTAACGAGCGGCATAACGACCTGTATGAAAATCCGGTATTCGCTCGCACCATCCATTTTCGCCGCTTCCAGCAATGCATCCGGGATCTGCTCCATAAACTGCTTCATCAGATACAAACCCAGCGGATAAGCAAAGGCAGGGATAATAATCGCTTGATACGAGTCGAGCCACCCAAGGGTCGACATGATCATGTAATTCGGAATTGCCGTGACATGTGGCGAGAACATAAGCGACAATACGATGACTGTAAACAGCACCTTGTGTCCGCGAAATTTATGTTTCGCTAGTGGGTATGCAGCCGCCGAGGCCAGAATGATATGACCGAACGTACCCGCCGCAGTAATAAACACGGTATTAAAAATGTATCTCGAAAAAGGAACCCATGAATTTTTCATCACCTGAAACAAATCCGAGAAATTCTCGAACGTCGGATTGCGAACAAACAGGGTTGGCGGGAAAATGAACAGCTCATCCAGCGGTTTAAACGCATTATTAATGACATAGATGAGCGGAACCGCCATAAATGCGCCAAATCCGCCAAGTAGCAGGAACAGCAGGATGTCGACCTGCCAGGATCGGTTGATTTTTCGTTTCATACGCAGGGCTATCTTCATCTGCTATTCCCCCACTCTCTTCAGAAGCTTTTGTACAAGCAGATTGGAACCCAGCATCAGACCGAACAACACCGTTGCAATGGCAGACGCGTAACCCATTTCGAAGCGGATCGTTCCGTAATCCATCAAGTGAGTGACGATCGTATGCGCACCGTACTGCACACTTGGGAACCCTGCTAGCGCCGTAGCAACTTCTGCAACCGCCAAGGACGCAGTAATCTGAATGACCGCACCAAACATCAACTGAGGCCGCATCGAAGGCAGCGTAATGTACCATAACTCCTGCCAGCGATTTTGTACCCCATCGATTGCTCCTGCTTCATACAGCGTACGATCCACGGTCTGCAAACCGGCGATGAACGCCAGGAAACTGGTTCCCAAGCTGAGCCACAGCTGCACTAGCATGATGATCGCCAGCATATATTTCGGATCTTGAAGCCACAGGATCGGTTCGTAAAGAATGCCTGTTTTCATCAAGAAACCGTTCATAATGCCGTATGAATCCCCGGAGAATATAATTTGCCAAATAAAAAACACATTGCCTGAAATTGAAGGTGCAAAAAAGATCAGGGTCATAAAGGCTCTCACCTTGGGATTCAGCTCATTAATCAGCCACGCGAATACAAAACAAGCGATGTAACTGATTGGGCCGGTGACCACCGAGAAAATAATTGTATTTTTGAGACCAATCAAGAACACATCATCATTCCAGAGCAGCTTGGAATAGTTCTCCCAGCCGACCCATTGCGGAAACTCCAGCATATTGAAGTTAGTAAAGCTGAAGAAAATGGAGATGATGACGGGAAACACGGTAAAAAGTAAAAATAACAACATATACGGAGATAGTAGGACATACAGATGTTTATCCCGCTTCATATCTCTGACAAAGAGTTCCCATTTTCCCGGCATGCCGGCAGGCGTGCGCTTGGGCCGAGAACCGGTTTTGTTCACCATTTCTGTCTTTTGCAAAAGATTCCCTCCCTAGCGCATTCCGTCCAATTTAAACTCTTTTCGTTTCTGCTGAATTTCGTAGTTAATTTCCTGCACATAATCATAGATGGCATCCGTGGAATTGGTACCGTTATTCACGACCTCACGCAATGCATTGTCCAGATGGCGACCTGTAAAGTAACCTCCAGGCACTTCAGGCACGCCCTGCACCCACTCCCATTGTTCTTCCAAACTGTGATAATCGCGGATTGGCCAAGGCAATTCCTGTAATGCTTCAATGTTGGCTGTCGGATAGCGCGCCGCAGCTCCCATCAGACCTTCCATTTCCCGTCCGAATCGAACTTGTGCATCCTTACTAACCCACCATTTCATGAATTCCCATGCCGCATCCTTATGTTTGGATTGTTTCAGCATGACCGTCGCCGTGCCACCACTAGCCACATCCCGTTTGATGCTTCCGTCCTTCTGCTTGATTCCTGGAACCGGGATGAACTCCCATAATCCTTTGATCTCTGGCGCAGATACAGACAAATAGTTGTAGAAGGTGTAATCCATAATACCAACTGGCATTTCACCTGTTCTAAAGCGCATCGGGAAATCAAAGGTGAGCGGAAGTTTATAACTGGTATAAAAATTCGTCCATTCTTTGAACGCTTCCAGTCCCGTTTCCGTATCCATACCACTTCTGGCACCTTGATCTAGATAGAATGAACCACCCATTTGGTAGAGCAGCATTGCATACGCCCGGTTCACTTCGAGTACCGGTACACCTGTGGTTTGAGCAAGCGGCAGTGCCATTTCCATGTTATGCTTCTGCAGCACCGGAATCATGGCATACACATCTTCCCACGTCTGCGGCGGCTCAAGGTCAAGCTGTTCCAGAATATCTTTCCGGTAAAATAACATGTTGAATATTTGCTGTTCCGGTAGGGCAAATACTTGATCCTCAAATTGATAAGGAACCATGGCACTGTCCCTGAACTGTTTGATCAATTCGTGGTACCCCGGATACGTAGACAGATCCTCTGCCGCATGCCGCATCCCGAAGTTAACCGGCACATCATTGCCTACTTGCATCGCCACATCCGGTCCTTCTCCTGCAAGGGAGGCGCGGAGCAACACGTCGGCATTGACCAGCTTGAGATTGACACTAATACCTGTCAGCGGTGTAAACGTGTCATCAATCATCGCTTTTAATACCTGCGCCTGGTCTCGGCCTGTACCAATCCAGACGGTAACGGATTTATCTTCATCCGCTGTGCTACCGATGGTGTCGTAATCTTCGAAGAAAGAATGGAAGAAAGAGGACACCTCATGCCCTGCTTTGCGGAAAGCCGAATCATTTGCTTTTGGCAACTTCTCATCAGGGGAAGCTAAGAGCAGATAGTCAATTTCCAGCGGTTGCTCCCGAACTTCCAGAAGCCAAGAGCCGACACTTCCGACGTTGATTTTGAATTGAGACAACCGTTTCTGAACCGTTTCCGGTTTGTCGGCCAGATCAGCCAGTTGATAAGCGGTTTTATTCAAAATCGCGGTTTTATCACTCTTTTCACCTGTTAGACGAATTAATTCTTCAGAAACCGCATTCAAGATATCACTTTGCTTATGAAATACTTCCACCATATCTGGAATCTGCTTCTCTAATTGATAATCGCGATACGGGTCTGGCACATTGCCTGTGATCATCAGAATTTTCCGGTACATTGCATTGATCTCAAGCACGCTGGCTTCAACCTGACGGATCAAAGGCGCAATGGCACCTAGACTGACCTCAAGCCGCAAATCATGTTTTCCTTTGGTTAAATAAAATAAATACGGCTCTTCCTCGCTCCCAAGCACATGCATCTGCCAATCCGAATCATAGAAGAATGGAATCTGCATCATTTCTTTGAATGGCGTTTGGTTATCAATCTGTAGCGAGCGTGTGGAATAAATGCCTCTCAGCAACTCCTGTCTGCCTTTGATCGCAATTTTATATAAGCCATCCTCCGGTACATCCATTTCCCATGCAATCCATTGCCCCGGCACACGCCAGTTGTTTCCACCAATAGTGTTCATTCTGATCTTGGAAACATCATACGGTTCCGTTGATGTGCTAGATCGATCTGTAATCGGATACAATGTCGGTGACGATTTGTATGCGGCCTGTTCCCCTTGAACTTTGATCAAGTGCCCGCTTGTTTCCGCGTATCCCTTCGATTCGTACTGCTGCTCGAGCTCCGCATAGGAAGGCGGTTCTTCGTAATGATGTAGCTTGATCGAATCAATAACCATAGGTTCCCGCGTTGATACAAGCTTTATGGAGTGTTTCCCTGCTGAAAAATAAAATTGGTACGGCTCTTCATAATAGCCTTCTTTATCTCTCAGGATGGACTCCTGCCACATCGGTGCTTCAATCTGACGCGGACGCAGGTCATTGCCTCTATTGTCTTGCTCAATTTCGGATTTTTCATTGACCCAAACCCGATGAAAGCTCATGTTGCGTGCACTGTTGAAAGGGATCTCTCCATCAATCCATAACTCGCGTTCGATGGCAGAACTCTTTCCTTGAATCGGGTAATAACGCAACGTCATGCGATACATCCCGGATTCCGGAACATCCACGTCCCATTGCACGGAACCACTTTCCTCTGTTCGTATGAACTTGCCCGTTTCGCCGCCGAGCTCTGTGATCATCTCTGGTTTCATTCCTTCAGCAGCTGTATAATCTGCTCCCTGAATGACAATTTCTTTGGAAGGCCGCTTCTCGTTCTGGTGTTGCTGCAGATAATAATCATAGCTTCCCTCCGCAGCAGACTCCGATATCGGCATCACACGGCTCGGATCTGATGTTCGATTTCCGGTTTTCGAACTACCGCTTCCACCGGAACTGAATATCGCATACACCACGACGAGCATGACCATGACGACAACAACCGTCACTCGGGATAATGTGAATTTCACCCAATGCCCCTCCTTTAACTGACTCTCGTAAACGTAATCAGATGGACGGCCCGCAAATTTGCTCCCCGGCTAACCGAGAACCAGAAATGAGGCCGTCAACTTATATGCATTATTTTTTCTTGTCCTGCTCTCCGCTTAGCACTTTTTTCGCCGCAGCCTGAGCAGGTGCAATGACTTGTGCAATACCTGTGGAAGGTGTAATTTCACCTTTCACAAATTTCTCGGTTACGCTGTCCAATTGCTCTTTGATACCCAGACCGCCGAAGCGTCCGCCAAACAAACGTTGTACCTTGCCATCATCATTCATCGCATTCGCGATTGAAGTTTCATCCGGTAAAATGTTTTCAAGAGACAATCTGCGGTTATCCTGCCAGTTATCAAAGTCTTGCAGATCTTCCCAGATCTTCACGATCACATCCGCATCCTTAACACCTTTCGGAATAACATAAGCTGCCGTCTGACCAAATGGTTCATAGTAAGAGTTCGCTTTAGGACCCTTAGGCATATAAACATATCCCCACTCATCCTTCAGCTTATCTACTATCCGGCCTTCAACCTCCCAGAGTCCACCAGGATACATTGCAATCGTGCCTTCTCCGAAATATTTGGCTGGATCTTCCCAGTCGTTTCCCCCGTTAGCTTTGATCACTTTATGCTCGGTGTACAGGCTATGCAGGAAGTTAAGCGCTTCCATCGCTTCGGGAGAATTAAACGTCACTTTACCTGTCTGCTCATCGTACAGTTTGCCGCCGTTGCTCGCGATCAGCATCTCCGAAAGTACGTAATGCGCTCCAGCCAGACCGTATTGATCCATTTTACCGTCACCATTGCGGTCAACGGTTAGCTTTTTGGCTGCATCCAGCATCGTATTCCAGTTCCAATTATCCTCATCCATTAACTGCTGTGGGTCTTTCAAGCCCGCTTCCTTGAAAATCCGCTTGTTATAGAACAAGCCGCTTTCGTTCGGTGTATACCAGCTTTCGAGACCATACACCTTGTCACCGCCAAAGCGCATCGAGTCCACAACATCCTTCTCGACCCGAGTGTCTTTGAGATAATCATCCAGCGGGGTCAGGAATCCACCATGCATAAGTCCCCAGATGAAACCGTCGGGAATGCGGACAATTTCCGCAAAAGGTTCGTTCGCAAGCACAGAGGAAGACAGTTTTTCAGATGTAGACCAGTATTCGGTGTTCAGATACTTGATTTTCACGTTATATTTTTCTTCCACCATTTTGATTCGCTCACGCGCCAATTCATCTGACTCTGAATCTCCTTTGGGAGTGGCATCCCACCAGTGAGATATGCGAATGACCCGTCCGTTCAAATCAGGAGCTGGCACAGCCTCTTCCTTCTCTTCTTCCTTGGCAGGTGTGGTGTTAGTCTCCGTCTCAGCTGGTTTAGTCGCAACAGGCTCGGCTGGTTTATCATTAGAACCACTACATGCAGACAAAAGCATAATCAAAGCGGCAAACAAAACGATGAACATGATTTGGTTAGAAATCAATTTTTTCAACATGGGTTGCCTCCCTTAAGTAAATGATTTTACTTCACTTGCTTTTTTCGCCCTTCAGTACTTTCTGAATTCCTGCCTGTGCAGGTCCGATGACCTGAGCAACACCTGTAGATGGAGTCACTTCACCTTTCACAAACTTTTCGGTTACACTGCCGAGAGCTTCCTTAACACCTAATCCTCCAGCACGAGCACCGTATACACGTTCAACCTGTCCGTTGTCATTCATGGCATTAGCGATCGAAGCTTCGTCAGGCAAAATGTTTTCTAACCACAGACGGTGATTATCCTGCCAGTTGTCAAAGTCCTGAAGCTCTTCCCAAATTTTCACGATGATATCGGCATCCTTAACGCCTTTGGGAATAACGAAACTTTCTGTACTGTTGACTGTATCCAGATACGTTTTTGCTTTTGGACCTTTAGGCATGTAAACATAACCCCAGTCGTCCTTTAACTTATCCAGAATACGGCCTTCGACTTCCCATAATCCGCCAGGGTACATCGCAATATTGCCTTCTGAGAAAAATTTGGATGGGTCTTCCCAATCATTACCGGCATTGGCCTTCACAACTTTGTGGTCGTTGTACAGACTATACAAAAAGTTAAGCGCTTCCAAGGATTCAGGTGAATCAAACGCTGCCTTTTGCGTTGCCTCGTCATACATCTTGCCGCCGTTGCTTCCAATCAGCATCTCGTGAAGTACGTAGTACGCACCCGACAGACCATACTGATCCATCTTGCCGTCACCGTTTTTATCTACGGTTAGCTTCTTGGCAGCATCCAGCATCGTATCCCAGTTCCAGTTATCCTCTTCCATCAATTGCTGCGGATCTTTCAAACCAGCTTCCTTAAATATTCGTTTATTGTAAAACATTCCGCTGTCATTCGGGGTATACCAACCCGTCAGTCCATATACTTTATCACTGCCAAATCGCATCGAATCGATGACATCCGGCTTGATCTGCGTATCCTTCAGATATTCGTCCAGTGGTGTAAGGAATCCGCCCTGCATAAGACCCCAAATATTACCGTCAGGCACACGCACAATCTCTGCAAATGGTTCATTCGCCATCACGGATGAAGAAATTTTCTCGGATGTTGCTCCGTAATCTGTATTCAAGTAAGAAATTTTAACGTTGTATTTCTCTTCTACATTTTTGATTCGTTCACGAGCGCGCTCATCTGCCTCCGAATCTCCTTTGGGAGATGCATCCCACCAGTTCGATATGCGAACAGCTCTGCCGTTCAAATCCACCTTAGGCTCCTGTTTTTCCTGTACAGGTTCGACTGCCGCTTCTTTGTTTTTATCCGCCGGTGGCTGGGTCGCTGTATCAGATGGTGTACTTCCACCACTGCAACCAGCAATAATGGTTACCAGTAAGGTGAAAATCACCAACAGGCTGAACCTCTTCTTTCTCACAAACTTCATCTTTCACACGCTCCCCCTCAAAGTTAGATAAAGATGAATCAAGCTTGCATCATACTTGGATGACTTCCTCGAGTGACTTAATTCATCACAAGGCTGTCACGGATAGGAACTTGAAAACCTGCCAACCCCCTTCAACAGAAAGCGCTTACGAAATTGTTAGGAGTTAATGAAACGGATTTCATGAAACCCATTTCATTATAGTATCATGAAAAGCCTTGGGTCAATACATATTCTGTTATTATTTAGAATATTTTGATCCCTTCTAATTCATTCCGCACAATTTAAGGAAAACATAACACTTAAAGGGGATAAATCTTCAAAACCCTCTAACATCAGACTAAATGACATCGTAGAGGGCTTCATATGATCTGGTTTAGCAGAATGCAAATTTTTTAGAGTTGCCGCTAGTTTGAATCACTTATAAAAGCATCGTGGGGCAGAAAGGCATGCACGCCTTTCACACCATTCACAATTTGCGTGATACGCAGATCAATCACCGAACTTCCCAGCGCAATCGCTTCTACCCGGTCCAGGCCATATAACTCGCCCATCAGGCCTAACATGCCATCCAACGCTTGAACCGTTGCTTCATTCAAGTCCTCATCAAAACCAAAGGTAATCCATCCAGAAGGCGTATGCGCACGTGGATTGGTCAGCTTTATATCATCTATGACATTCACTGTAATATCTACAAGCTCCATGGCACATTCAATCGCCTGACAGCTGACTTCCCCATCGCCTTGCCGTGCATGACCATCACCAATCGCCAGATAACCCCCATCTACAGGAACAGGCAGATATAACTTACTTCCCTGTACTAGTTCCTTGCAGTCGATGTTCCCTCCACAATATCGCGGCGGCCATGTCGTATGAATCCCTCCTGATTCTGGCGGCATGCCGACGACACCCATGAATGGATTTAAGGATACGCTGTATGACTTGCCCCGTACCTCACAAGAGCCACTCATCGCTTGTCGATCAAGTGTCCAATTTAGAGACAGTTCTTCGACCTCTGTTAGATGCAATTTCTGATTCTGCCAGTTGGGATATCCACCTGCGGAAGTAAACCCGTAACTGCCTGGTATAATCTCATTGAAAATGATCTCGAGTGTCTTTCCCTGCTTCGCCTCTTCAATATAGATTGGGCCGATTAAGGCGTGCCCTCCATCTTTTTCACCTTGTCGTGGAAAAGGTTTGATTCGTTTCGCATAACTTACTCCCGTGCCCCAACCTGCGTCCAGCGTTTGAAAACGTATGGAATCACCTGACTTGATCTTTAAAATCGGCGTTACCTCATCCGTAAATGAACCAATCAGATTTTCCTGAGCCAATGTAATCGTATGAATACTCACAACAATCCCTCCCCGGCCAGATATTGTTTTAACGGCTCCATATGATGCTGGTCATGCCATATAAAATCTTTAAGGTATTGGGGAATGTAAAATACATTATCCTTGTTCTCTGGATCCACATATCGTTGATAAAGCTGTTCCTCCGATAACCCTCGAATGTCATTCATAATTTTGTGACGGTACGTGATAGCCTTGTCGACAATTTCGGACGGCTCTGTGCGGCTCCCGTACTCCACAGCTTTGCGATTAAACTCATCAAAATCCAGATGCTTCAACGTAATCTGCTGATTCAGGGCAATCTTCTCAATCGCTTCCTTGTAAAAATATCGATCCCATAACATCATATGGCTTACGATGGATTTGATCGTCCACTTTCCTTTTTCTAGACTGGAATTCCAGGTCTTTTCTTCGAGACGACTCAACGTTTTGACAAATAGCGTCCATTCTTCAAAAGCTAAAAGCAGTTGTTCCGTTTCTTTGTTCACAACAAATTTCCCCCTTCACTTTGTAGAAGATGAATCATCACGATTCGCCCTTTCTAGTAAGCAACTGTTCAAGCGATTCTCTCGTCTTTGGATGCAAAATAATATCTTCCGAGTTCATCATGCCTTCTTCCACCTTAGTTCTGTGACTTCATCTTTACGGTCCGAATAGAACTTGATTGCATAAGGGAAAAATTCGTGAGGACAAAATTTCGTTAAATCATGAAATATCCCTTGTAAATATAACCCTTCATGCCAGCACTCAATGAAAACGTTCAACTTATGTTCAGTTACATATAAGAAATACCTCCAATAGGCAGAAAGCATGGTCATCCCCCCAGCTTGCTATTCCCCGCCCCTACAATGGTTTAGCATGATTGAAACGATGTATTCCGAATTGTTGGAAGTCTGACTGTAACACAGCATCTCTCAGAGGATATAGATTTGTCGTGAATCGCAACTCAACCCCTCTGGCCAAAAGCCTCTCTAGCAGATGATCTATTTTCTCTATGTAACTTGGTGTAACCACCTGATCAGAAATATAGTACCCTGCGGTTTCATCAAAAAGTTTAAACGACGCTGCATCCAGATGATACCGATACAACGTTTGTTGCATGATCCTGGAGTACCACTCGTTCTCAACCGTTACAATGAGGTCTGCATTTGAGTGTTTAAAAAACAACTCATGATGCTCATCACTAATGTCGTTCGTTCTTCGAATAACAATGCGAGGACAATCTCTCGGAAAGTAATAACTGAATTCATGTTGCTCATCAATCGCCCAGACAACCGCCGGAAACTCAGGCCGATTCTGCTTCGCTCTTGGTATAAAGATATGAATATCAGATTCTTCACTGAAATGATATAGCATTTGATACACCTCTGTTCGTGAAGTTAAGTCTCAAGCAGTGTGTTCAATCCTTTTCTAATCCCATACGTTAAAATGTCGTTCGCTAACAAGCTCTTAATCAGATCCTGATTCACATACTCATTGCTTGTTTGCAAATAATCTAAAATCAAATCCGCTTTCTCATGTCTACCCATCATCTGATAAGCAACGTACCACACTTCAGGACTTGAAACCTGCATACCGTGCCATTTTACATTTGGAATAGGCAATATAGGTAACTTCAGCCGTTTTCCATCTACATCAAAAGCAAATCCGCCAATTACATCCACGTTTAACGACTCAATCTCCATTCTATATTCACTTGCAAAAGGTTTGTCGCCGCTTTCCTTCTCGATCCACTCATATCCAGCAATCGCTTCTATAAATTTGAGTTTTGGACAATCGACCATCAGATCCCAATCGTTCACGGAATCAACCAAGCCAAAAAAACACAACATCGCACTTCCACCCAGTGAATATGCAATATGATTTGCTTCTAATCGTTTGACTACTGGTAAGATCTCTTGAGGATTTATCATTATGTGTCCCACTCCTAGCGCACATTTTATATCAATCATTCGTTTCTAAATTACATTAATATAAAATCTCGATCTGGTTATATACGTTCAGCGGCTCCTGATCAATCAACACATTTGGATCTTTCTGCTCGGTAAGTAACATATTCAATATATTTAACTCGTAGTACCATTCTCCGGTATCCTGATAGATATGCCTTCCGTTGTACACCACTCTTCCATATTCGTTTGAAGTCAATCCAAATGCCCGCTCTGTCAAAGGCTGATATCGCTTATCATATCGGATAGGTTTCCCACATTCCGGGGAGTAGGTGAAGGTTACATCATATTCGGAATTTTCGGATTCAGGCTCCTTATTATCAATCAAAACACAACCCAATTTGAAATTCTTTGCAGTAGGTTTCAGAATGACACTTTTATCTTGAATCTTCTCAAAACCGTTCTTGTTCTGCAAAATGAGCATTCGGTGGTAAGGCAGACCATAGGATGTGTCGTAACTGAACAGCATATCCGGTAAACGGAAGGCTTTCTCCATATCATTTCGGGCAGTGGAAAAAGGGGCCCCTCTCACATCCTTCTCCCAGCGCAAGGTTATGAACTGAAGAAGTATTCTTTCTCGATTCGAGCGCTCTTTATGTTTCCCAAATTGCATATCTGTTTGCTCCTTCTTCCTGCTATTGTGCTGAAATAGTCAAGAAGCTGGTCCATCTTGCTTTAGACGTCCCAGCTTCATTTTTATTCTCCTCGTTTCATGCCACAGAAGAAACCTTATTCACTTTTGAATAACGTGTTGATAATCATCTCCGCGCATTCTTCAGGTGTATGCTGACTCGTATCAACCGAGTACGTATACTGAATGTCGGACGCCATAATACGATGTTGCTCTTCAGACTGGTCTTCTCTGCGGTCTCCCCGTTCAAGGTTACGCTGACGACAGATATCGAGAGGGCAATGTAGCTCCACAATCTCTAGTGGATATCCTTCAAATATCTTTTTCACTTGTTCATAATGCGGTGCAAGCTCCGGTCTCTCCACCAAAATCCCATCGATCAGCACATGCTTGCCATGGTCTGAGAATACCTTCGCTGTGTGATACATCATGATGATGGCTTCGCTTAGGTATTTCCAGTAATCGGTCCGTAGATGTTTATCTCCGATTGTATTCTCAAATAAATCGTTCGCCACAACATAAAAGAACGGATCGTCATATGACTGCATCGCCTCGACTATAGACGTTTTCCCCGAACTCGTTACACCATTCAAAAAAATAATTCTGCCTCTATCCATTATGATATCTCCCTTTGCTAAAATAAGAATTTATAAATATTTTACAGCATGAACCAATACACACTCTAACGCTCATTAATTCAAGCGAGATCGTTTACAATTTTTTAGAAGTGTTCTACCGAGTAAGTACCATTCTGATAAATTAAACAATTAAGCTGCATTCCAAAAGCACATCCACCGTCAATGCCAATCTTATCTTCAGCAAACCAAACGTCCGCTGATCCATGTATGTCTTTCGTTTTGGTATGTCCAAAGACAACTTTTTTGTGAAGATCTTCGAATCTATGGTGGATAAATTTATCTTTAATATACATAAAATCATGCTCGGGTTGTTGCCTCCATTCACTGTAATCCGGATTCAATCCAGCATGAACATAAATATGATTTTCATCCTCGTGGAATAAAGGTAAATTGCTCAAAAAATTAATATGATGACTATAATCCGCCTTTATGATCTTCCTTGCCGTTTCTAACACTTCATTCGAAACTTCATCGTTCAGTTGACAGTAACTTTCAAGGGTTCGAAGTCCTCCATGTTCCATAAACTTGGATTGAATGGATGAAGTTCCGTCATATATGAGATCCACGAATCTTTGGTCATGATTTCCTTTTAACGCGATAGCGTGATGTTCTTGTACTAATTCCATGACCTTATCAACGACTTTTCTACTATTAGAACCTCGATCCACGTAATCTCCCAGAAGGATCAACTGATCATATTTTGAATTGTAGTCTACGTTAATTAACAATTGATTTAATGCATCAATACAACCATGAATATCACTAATCATGAGAGTTCGATTCATAGAACCCCCTCCTTTTGGATCTTCATGCAGTAAAAACTGACATTTGAAAATCGGTTATATTCTTCGATATGCTTTAGCTCAAATTTCAATTCAGTCAATAGTTCGAATAGATTTTCTTTTTTGTGGTATCTATTAAAATCCATATACATGAATTGAGCTTCCGGTTTTAACACCTCTGATATTTTCTGCAAACCTTTGCGGTATTTGCCGGTCTCTTGAAGAGCAGAGCCAATCATGGTGACCAGATCATAAGTTTGAGGCAATTCGCATGCTAAGAAGTCCTCACATATAACAGTAGAAGCATTGGGATGGCCCTCCTTTTTTTGTCGGTATTTGAATATTTCACATATATCCTTGTTAATATCAATACTTGTTAAACAACCCGCACCGTTCAACAAGTAACCGATATAATCGTCCCATTCTCCTACTCCAATGCCAACGTTAAGCGCATTCATGCCACTGAACACGTCAAAGTATTTTGCTAGAAAATCTCTGGTTTCCAATTCCAAATACAAACTCGCAGGCGAGAGATTCCACTGATAGGCTTCCTTCTCCCTCATATGTAAATAAAAATCCAAGAGATTTTGATCATCCATACCGATCACCCACCTGAAAATTAATATAATTAACTTCAGCGTACAATTACCCGATATTATTTATATTTATCCTCAAACTCTTTGTTTCTCTTTTTCATTTCGGTGATCGAATGTTGAAAGAAAGCGATGTGACGAATGAAGTACATTGCTCCCACCAAGATGCAGATGCCTCCCACCAAGTAGTTCAAGTCCAAATTCATCTCATAGTTAATCGGGCTGTAACTTCCTGCTCCTGCGGACTGAAACGCGGCATATCCCAATTTTGGTATGACCTGTTCAATCGTTTTGGTAAGTGTCACTATACTGATTCCAACAATAATGAGAATGAACGAAAAAATTTTGGGTAGTGCCTTCAACTCGAGTGACCTCCTTTCCAGATAAACCTCAGATTGTTTCGTAACTCCTCAACAATTTCAGATACTTGTTCTCGCCTGTACAGCTGCGTATAGAGTTTATATTGTTCTTTTAATTCTGAGCATGTTTCAAATTCCTTTAGTAAATCCAAACTGCGCTCACCCATTTGTGCTTCTGAGGGTCTCAATTTATCCCTGGCGATCAGGGTACTTCGATCTACCAACAAGACAACATAGACAACCCTGAATTGAAAATCCGTTAACTGCTGCACAAGCCATTCTATTTCTGAAGGGAAAGTAATGTAGTCAATGACAACATCATAATTCTGTTCTAACAGATTCCGGGTTAAGCTCAATATATTTTTTGCGACGTTGTCGATTTTCCTACCCCAGCCGGCCCCGAGATCTCGTATATGGTTTGACTCATGTTGTCCTCACCTTCTATTTATACATCTGGATATACCACATATCGAATCAATTCTTCGTAAAATGATGCCGTATCTTTCCATCTCCGATTGAATGATCCGACCAAGCCCTCTCAATCTTGCGCTACAGTCAAGTACTGCAAAAGATAAAACGGTCATGAGGGTTCCACACATGCAGATCATCCGCAATGTAACCTCGTAACCACAACTCGTCGTTTGTACGTCTGAGATAAAAGCCTTTTGGAAAATAATCATCCTTAATAAGAGGTTTAGAAGCTATTGTAATCGAACCTGATGGTGCTTGGTTTCCTTTTTCAGTGCTTGATGTACATGTCTCAGGTTGATCCAAATACTGAGTTCTAAGAAAGGGACCCAAATCAATAGGACATAACTGCAAACCAAGAGTATCTGCCATTTGAAAGAGTTGTAGGGTCGTAGCTCCATCCAAAAATCCTAGATTTCTAACTGATAACTCGACCGTCTCTAGCCGCCTCTTGATGGGAGAAATGACAAATTTCTCATCATCAAACAGTTTATTTCCGTATTCATTCATTCGAATTGAACACTGCTGTAATTTATCTTTAAGCTGCGGTTTGCTTACTCCCCCAACTTCAATGACTCTTATTTTCATGGGACAATGAGGGTAAATTTCTTCTTGGTTAAGCACTCCTATTTTTGTGACACTTTTTAAAGATTTAATCTGAGCAATATGATGCTGTCCATGCCAGACCAATCGTTGAATGGCGACATCCAGCGTAATGCTACCCAATACCTCTGTTCGCAGCTTCCGCTTGAATTGCTCAGGTTGTAAACCACGTAGCAGTGTGAGAAATCGTTTGTGCAGTATTTCAAGCAACATGATTGAATCTTCCATTGGCAAATCTTTATACTCCTGTAACGATGCCCACAAATCCTCGCGATACGAGCTTGCTAGTGGTTCCTCTTCAGTTAATGCTCTTTTGAATCTTATGTACGCGTTCATATCGTTGTCTGCAAGATGGTGTACAATTTGGATGATCGTCCAGCCGCCTGTACGATAAGGAGTACGAAGTTGCTCATTATTAAGATCTTGTGTGATCTCCCTCAAGGTCTTTGCAATCTCGGGAATTTGATCCAATATGTGTTTTCGATTCTCATCAGTAAATTCAAATCGGGGCTCAAAGTGTCCAATCGGAAAACGTATCTTTTCATCTAAGTCCATATTTAACACCGCTCCAATCGTTTACTACAGGATCAAATCATATCCAATATAACCCACAATGTTCCATTTGCGAAGTGGAAAAATAAAAAAAGAAGCAGCCATGATCCTTACGGCTAGCTTCAATGACTCCATCTTATATAGTAAAATCAGGCATAGTACCCTCCTTCTTTTAGATACGAAGCCGTAACTTTATAATGTTTATAGATCTTACTGAATGCCCGGTTTGCTTTATGTTGATGTTCTCCATCACTTAAACACGGCTTGGTTACCTTAACAACTTCTCTCATATCTGTATCCATGCTCATTTCTCCTGTGAGCAGGCGTTCTATATTTAATTCAAACCGGCCTTCAAGATTCTCAGAGCAGTCTCCGTAAGCATACGTTGCAGTACCGTCATTGACACAAATTAATTTAAAATCAATACAAAATGCCATTCATTCGCTCCTCGGTTTACAAATTATATTTCATTTTCATTCTCTCATATAATTTGAAATCAGGATGTTGGTTTAGAAGCTCTGTAACTAACTCTTTCCATTTATCCTCAATCCACTTAGGGCTCTGATCTTTCAGAACCTCCTCGTTGAATTGACTATCTATATACTCCAGATCCTTTTTGAGAATACCTATATCATTAGCCAATTGATTCCTGGAATCTGGATCAAGTGAGAGCCGATTTGAAGCGATGTCACCCATTAATTCTACTTTTGCATATACATAAAAATCTCTGAAGGTATTATAAATAAGGTAACTCGATGCTTGTCCATTTTCCTGAAAATCCGTATTTAGAAAGGTAAAGGCTTCTTCGCCTACTTTTAATGAAACTAATAATTCTACTAATGATTGAATAACCTGTTCCTTTGGAGATTCATCCTTCAACGTTTTTATGATAACATCCAGATTGTTAATGGATTCTTTTATTCCAATTTGAAAACCGTGATTTAATTTTAGATTGTAATCTCTCTCTTGAAATTCCTTATATCCTTTCAATTGAAAGTTATAAAACAAACTTATAATCAGACCAACCGTTAATACAATGATTCCAATATTTTTCTTCATTTTCTCTCCTTATACTCATGTAAAATTGAATGCGAGCTAAAATGTCACATTTTTTATACTAATTTTCTCCCTCCTAATCCCAACTGTAATTAATATAACCCAACTTGTTCCATTTTTGAACCCATAAATAATAAAAAATAGTCCAGTGACTGGGCTATTTCATTTCAAAAGAACTATTGATCCATTATAGTGCCTAGATCATTCACAGAAAAAAGGCATTCCAGCCAGAATAATTGATAATCAGCAGGAGGATTATCTAACTTACTTAGTTCGTTCGATAGCTCGTTGTGATGAATATTCCATACTTCTCTGGTTAACAACCTAATTTATTATATGTACTTGTATAGTCCTCTTCCTCGACCAAATAATTAGCAACATTGTATACAAGCTTGGTAATGGTATTTATTTTGTGCTTCATCCTGATCACCCCAACATCATATCTGCGCCAATTTTGCCTAAAGTCCCTGTGTTCACTCCGATTGTTAATCATCTTCAAGATGATCAATCCGATCTTTGATTTGTTCTTCAGAAAAACCAAACCAAGTCATTTCAACCAAACAAATTGCGACGATTTGTTCATTTGAGAATTGCTCAAGTACCTGTTGATCTACATAAAAACCTAACCATTCTCCCCACTTACTTGCGGAAAGATCCCAATATCCTTCCCACTCAGGTGAATTATTCTTTCCGTGTACTCTATATTCGATGTCTTTTTTATCCTTATCATCATCAGAATCAATCGAGTCTATATGAACAATCATTTCAACTACATTAGTTGCAGGGTTTTGTAAAAGAATGGATTCATATACTGTTACATATTTTTCTTTTATTTGAGCCATATCAGGATAGTATTTAATCATGTTATCCCAAACGGCATCGAAAGTAACACGCTCTAAAATCTCCTTAAAAGTAATCAACTCATTGCACTCCTATTCTTTATAAGACTCTCAATGGTTAGGGTAGCGTTTAATTGCTAATCTGAGAATTTAATAGGTACAGTCGCCACTATTTCTCATTTATTTCATACCAAATTCTATAACCCTCAATGTTTGTTTCAGAATAGTCGCTAGCGTTGGATGTTTTGAAATATCTCGCATAATAAGCATGTTCAATGGTTTTCGTATCCTCATCCGTATTCATATCAAGATAAATTTTGGATATTTCCAGTCCCCATTTAACGCTACGAGCAATCTCATTCATGTTATCCACTGTAGTAAATCTCTTGATTACTGTAAGAATTGCTTCCAGTTCTTCTTTACTCGGTTCTTTGCTCATGTCTATTCTGCAAGAGAGATTTGGACGGGTAAACGTAAAATGAACTTTTTCAATCGACGGAAAAAGTTCCTTCAGCTCTTTTGTTAATTCTTTGGTTGAATCGGTATGGATCTTATGTGTAGTACTGCAACCTGTTATAAGTAGAAGGATACCTATCAATATAGGAATTAATTTACTCATCCTGGACTCCAATCATTGAGTATTTGTACAGATTACTCTGAGCAGCCCAGCTTCCATGATCTATTAGATGTCCTGCTCATGTCTCATGGCTGCATCAATAAGTCTATCCAATGCTTTTGAAATCTTTCCAAATGATTGTGAATTGATCCCTTCAATCAAAGGGGAATAGAATACGATCACATTAATCTCTTCATTAGCTACATTTAATCCCTTCGCTTTGAAAAACCTTGCTGAATATTTATTTTCAAATCGATCTGTAGAGCAAATTTCTTCTCCCGTAACCTCACTCACTTCAATGGATACCGTGAAATATTCCTCAAATTCAATTCGATCCTTAATTAACGTCCATCGGAATAAGGTAATCTCTTGACCATCAGGTCTTAAATAGGCATGACATCCCGTGCCATCCGCATGAAATTCTAATTGTGTATCTTCAAATGCATCATAAAAAAACGCTTCAGATGACCACACTCCTATAAGATCATCATTATAAAAAAAATGCACTGGCTCACTCATATAACATACCTCATTTAATTATTTCGCTTCAAATTACGTATAATCAGTTCTATAGATTTCTTGGTTGAATACTGATCAAAATGTGAATGCCCTGAATACGAGCTTGCTAAGTATGCACATTGATGAATCAATAGTTCGTATCCCAGCTGAGATGCATTAATGATGGCTAAATCTTTGTTCGCCATAACTCTCAATTGTTCATCGTATTTCCAATGTTGCCAAGTCTTCCACATTGATTCATCGTGAGAATCTATCAACGGAATTGTATAAGTTCCTGGCTGTATATGCTTTATCACTGTTTTTAGATTTTTTAAATCTCTTTGATTTATTGGAGTTATCGCACCGTTAAATACCAAGAGATCACAACTTGAATCATCTTCTCTCGCAAAATAAATAATGTCGTGAGTATACATGGCGTGCTGAAATAAACTGGCTAATAGAAACATTTCAGGACAGTCCTTAGCATCTACTAAGAGTAGATGACCCAGCTCTTCTTTTACTTTGATATTTATATCCTTCTGTCTTAAGACTACTGCTGTCCACACAGCACTTTGAAATTTTATCTGTATTCTAGGAATTGTAATTGTCTGGGACATAACGTACCTCTTTTTAGTTTCTTTCACATGTTATTCACGCTCTAATCTTTCCAACGCCTTTCTATATTTATCAAGTCGATTATAGTCTTCCTGCGTCGGATTTTTTATTCTTGATATGTTCATATTCTCTTTAATATCTGCGATCTTTACATTTCTTGCAGTTCGATTCGTTGTTGTCTTCTCAATAAATTCTTCGTAACTATCCTCTGTAGATCTCGTCAACAACTGAATGGCTGTTAAAATTTCTTCCGAAAATCCTAAACCTCTTAACTCTTCAATTGTGACTTCTGAATCTTCAATGGCATCATGGAGAACAGCCACGATCTTTTCTTCCATGCTTTCCACTCTGTTCATAACAGCTAACGGATGTAAAATATAAGGTTGCCCACCTTTATCAAGCTGCCCTTTATGAGCTTGTAACGCGAGAGATATAGCTGATTCGATGTCCAAAATAATCAACTCCTTATTTAGATGGGCACTTCAATATATTCGGACACTCTTGCTTTCAAAATTTCTATTAATTCTTCATCCATGAATTGATAATCATCTGGAATATCCAGACAGATTAAACGTTTATCTTTTAGACTTGTTGGAAATTTTTCCTTCAATCTTCTCACATGTTTTTTCTCCATAACAAAAATTAATTCTGACCATCCAATGTGCCCTCCCGTAACCTTGATTCTTGCTCCAGTTTCGGTTCCAGCCGACCTTACTTCATATCCGTTGTACCCTTCAAAAATTTTCTCAGCAGTTAAGCTACGCCATTTATTCCGGCTGCAAATAAACAGTAATTTTATGTCATCTCACCTATCCTTTTTAATTATTCATTTGTTTGACTTATTATTTTAGGACAAATATTTTCGATATAGTCATTTTCAATGGCCTCTTCTATCCAAAGCACCCTAGTTTCTTCTTCATTGTAGATAGCATGCTCATATGTAAAAAGTTTGAATCTACAGTCATTCAGCCCCCCATTCTTTGGTACTACTATGCTTCGATAAGTAATCCTGTCCCTATTAATAATATGTATTAAATCGTCTCGATCATGAGGCTTATACCAATAAACTAATTCATTCTCGATAAATGAATAATTCATTTCAAAAACTTTCTCTTTGCTCCTTATTATTGTTCGCTCTTCAATATATGCCCGATCCTCAGGAAATGCCCGAAAATTACATTCAAAATAAGGAAATAACAAGTCATGGTCTGCATCTATAAACTGACTTAAAATTGTTGCTTCTTCTTCAGTTGTTAAGTTGAAATTGTAAATAGCCAGATTCTCAAAAAACAACATTGTATTCACTCCCATGAATGGATAGTAGTCTAATCTGATATTATCTACCTCGAATTTGTTTCTTTAATAACATAATTTGTCCAATATGATATGCACTATGAATACTTAGATTAGAAACAACACCCCACCAAGGAGCATTAAAATATTCTGGAAGTTGCTTTGTTAGTTTAGATTCATCTGTTTCTTCTAAAACTACTCTCCAACTGATAAAAACATGCTCAAGTCTATTTAATGTTTCCTTCCAGCCAGCATCATTCAATTGATCTTCATTCAAAACAAAAGTTTCATCATTGTTGATCCCATGATTTAATACAAATTCTCCAGCCTTATAACGCTCAAGCCATTTCTCATTCCAATAAATAAGGTGATTCACAATGGACCAAATGGTTTGTTTATTATCATCCTCAGTCAATGCTTCTTCCATTGTTACATCTTTCAATATGTCCTCCAGCGGAATAAACCAGCTTTTATCGTTATAACATGCCGATATTTGATCTGTTAAAATGGATTTATAGCTCATCATTTGATCCTCTTCTCTTCATTCATTCTAAGTGTTGATTTCTTCAGTAAACGTCCTGCATTTATAATACAAGCTTAGTCCATGCCACATTAAACTACCTGCTAAAATCCATATCAATATACGGGATATCATGCTCGATATTATTCAGATAGAATTTCAACGCTTCCTTGTCCCAATCACTCCAGTTGTTATAGTTATCAAAATTATAACTTCTATAAATCGCGGAAACTACACCAAACTGTCTAAGATTAATAAAATCAGGGATTAATTCTAACCATGTACGATCTATTGTATTTTCTTTAACATAACCATCCATGAAATTATAATAATACCTCTTGATTATCTCCAACCTTTGCTTTCCATCGACTACCCAAGGGATTGGAATTTCATAGAATAACGGGATAGCAATATCACTCACAAACCAACTGTATTCGGCTTCATCAAAATCAATAAATACAACATCGTCTTCTACATTTAAGTAATTCCCATGATTTAAATCCCCATGAATCATTCCATACGAATCCGTATTCTTTGGAAGCTGACTAAGCTTTCTCTTCAGAATTTCGTATTGATCCATTACATAAGAAAGTTCCGCAGGTAAATACTCTTTCATATGGATCAAAAACTCTTTTTCATGCCATTGTCTCCTGTTTAATTTATGTATTAGATTTGACGTCTTTGAAATATTATGCATTTTCCCTGTATAACCACCGATTCTTTGATAGAACAGATCGCTCTCTTCAGCGATTTTAGCCTTTCTTCCACTAGAAAACTCAAAAGATGTTGCATAAAATCCCCCATCACTGATTTCCTCTACAAACTTCCCATGAATAGATGTTATAGCTTTGGAAACAGATACATGATGAGAAGACAAGTGATTTATAAAATCTATTTCAGATAAAATCTCCTTTTCGGTTCGATGGGATTTATGTGTTATCCGGAGAACAACATTTGTACCATTGGACTCCCCAAAATAAACAAAGTTCTGAAAACCTTCCAAATCTTGAAGACTGGATTGAATAATATTAAACTTTTGCGCTGCTTCATGAAGCACTTTCTCAGTAAATAGTTCTTTAACATGCTTTTCCATCAAATCTCTTCCTTTCTATATCACGATCTCGCCTAACATCTCGTATTTACTTAGCCTTCTATGGCTTAAGAGCTTCAGCATTTACGACTTCTACTGTGTTTGATTCGTTAAAATCGAAATATATTCATCATCTCTAAGCCTTGTCACTTTACAATTCTCATTAGATTCAAATTCAACGATTCTCTCTTCAATCGTTCTATTCGTACTATCTCTAAATATGTCCTCTCGATCATAGTGAGGAAAGATAAACTTGTCGGTTACACATAATGCTCTAAAATCCGTTACATCCATCGTATTCATCTCTGGAGTAAAGTAACCGACAATGTTAATATTCGGTCCCAGTATTAACGCGCCAGCACTTACTCCAATTATAATTACATTCTGCGAAGCCAATGTTTTAATAATTGCATCAGCACCACTTTTTTTAGCGTAATACAATAAAGTAAAGGGATTCCCCCCATTAATATATATAACATCTCTATGTAAAAGGATTTGCGGGTCATCAAATTCGATATCTACAAACTCAATATTCTGAAACCCCATGTCTTTGAAATCTTGCATTGCCCTTTGTGCATATCTATTATTTTCTTTCATAGGGGATCCTGTTGTAATAATAGCGACCTTTAATTGAGAAATATCTCTATCAATAAAATCCAGAAATTGATTTTTAATATCTTCCGTATTAAACCCACAAGAGGTCAGTAACACGCTACTCATTGGAATCCCCGCCCTTAATAAGGATTTATCTGATATGTATAACCTGAAATACGCTACAAAACATCTTTGTACTCTTTCATTATCCTCGTATCAAATTTTTTTTCCTTCAGTATAGGCTTTGCGATTGTCTCTGAATTCACCTATGTCTTTGTAGTTCCTCACTTTCTCTATTGCAGACATATAGATGATGTTCGTACTTCACATCGCCTTCACTGCTGTAAGGCACATAAACGTCCTTTCTTGCAAATGCCTCTCTGTTCTTAATGCCTAAATCACCTTCGTGTACATACCAGACCAAGGGCGAATGTGCGTAACATAAATATTACGTTATATTCCATCACTAAAGTAGGTTCATATCTTATCTAGGATACAGTCATATTTATATACTTGTTTAATTCGTCCAGCCATCTCTTATCATCTTTCCACGTGGATAAAAACCATGACATATATCGTAATCCCAAGTATCTGGACGTAATTGTATAATTCAGTTTAAATTTACCCGCCGATAGATTTAATCCTCTCGAATTCATCAACATTCTATAGTTCTCGGCTTGAGAAAACTCTCTATACCTAAGCGCTACATCAATGTATAAGGAACCATAATGTGCTTCTTCCCAATCAATGAAATATACATTTCGGTTTTTGTGAACTAATGTATTGCCGGGGTGTAGATCGTTATGTACAAGGGTATGGGAGCTTTCATCTCTGAGAACTTTATCCATGTCCTTAACTATATGCTCTGCAACCTTATCAATCTCTGGAATAAGATCACCAAAATGACTTATAAAATCCGGATCTGATTTTGCATTATTCCAAGTCGGTCCCCATTTCTCGTTCAGTATTGATTTAATATATCTTGAATCAAGCAATGGAAGCCATTGCAATTTATAATATTTTTCAAAGTTGAACGCATGTATATCTGCCAGAGCAGCTTGTTCATTTTTTTGAAGCAGTTCGATATCTAAATTATTGTAATCCGTTTCATAATCTACATCCTGCATGCAAAGATATTCTCGGCTGTTACTTGTCATATTTAATGTAAAACCAAATGGAACATTTGCTGATTGATCATATAGATAATTTAATGTACGCCTTTCAATGAGTGACGCTCTCTTTGAAATAAGATTAATACTCCAATCATGAATATCATTTCTAAGTAGTATTTCATGTCTTTTAAGTTCTACAGCTGAGGTGCCGTAAGCAAGATCCTGATCTTTAATACTCAATATTTCTGCATTAGGCGATACGAAACGGTCAATTGTATTCTGCATTGTGTCTCTAAGTTCTGTATTCATTTATCCTCCTTAATAAAAATTATAAATACCTTTGAACTTTTACATTACATTCTGTCGTGGTCGGAGTAATATACTCAATATAATTCACCGAGTCACTAAAATTTAAATAAGCTTCGTAACGAGTTCGAATGGCTGGGAGAGTAATAAAATCCAGAACCTTGTCCTTTGCAACCCAGCGGCAATCACTTGTTTCTTCAGAAGTACTTAACTCTCCTCCCTCAACTTTACATACAAAATCAAACATAACCTTCGTTGGAACATCAGTTACTCCGTCATACCACTTATGTATTCCCGTGCTTGATACAATGTTAACTAAATGGCTTACTGTAACATCAATTCCACTTTCCTCCTTGATTTCACGGATCACACCATCAATTAGATTTTCCCCAACTTCAGTAATCCCACCAGGATATACCCATCCATCATCATGAGCTTTTACCAAAAGTATATTTCCGTTTCCATCCTCTACTATTCCACCCGCTGATACGATATGTGTTGGAAATCCCATTTTATTACCTCCTATTCACCAGTTATATTTCTTTATTTTGTTCCTGTATTCACGAATTTTCACTGCCTTAAGTGAATAGAGAGATCCGCGATTAAACAGTGCAAGGTTGTCCGACCGAATATGCTTCCCTGCTACTGAATAAGCTTCTTTGAAACCTCATCTATGCTTCAACTCGGACTATGGATCGACAGCGACTCAACAACTATCACTTAACGATGATCGAAATATCAGATGTTTTGCCAATAGAATGTATAATGTGAATGTTGCTGAAATCCTAATGACTTATAAAAATGACTATCAGAAATAACATATGCTTTCTCAGCACCTAAGGAACGACTTCTTTTTAAAGCTTCCATAACCACTGCTTGGCCTAGCCGCTTATGACGATACTCAGGAACCGTACATACAGGTTCAACATAAACATAATCTGTTTTCGGACTATACCATAAGCCACAGTATGCAACATATTCCCCATCTTTATTTTCAGCCACAACATGTAGAAACGGGTTCAAATGGGTTGCGGACAACATTTCTTTTTGCTTACTCATCGTAATGTCATCAATGGGTACAGGCCCTTCGTTATCAAATGCTTGCCATAACATATGATGAAGTTTATATAAGTCATTCTTTATATCAATGTTTTTTAGGGTTATTCCTTCAGAAATTGTACCTTCAAGACTAACATTCTCTAGTGCAAGCTCAAGTATGTTTTCCGTCTGATCATGCTTCACAAAATGATGACTACGTAATAAATCTAAAATGTGAGTATCTTTATCATTCACCGCAATCCCTAGGCCATTATCATTACTGAAAGCAGCAATAGCATATTCTAATATATCTTTTTCTAACTCTTCAAATCCCTGTTTAGTAGCAAAAAAAGCTTCACCGAAATAATGGTCATACGTTGCTATAGCTACTAACTCATCAGCATGATACCATAAACCAATTTTATTTTTTAAATCACGATTAAATTCAGGATGAAAAAACATCCATTCCCACCTTGCCCAGTTCCAATTGATATGTTTACGATCGTCTTTTGATAGTTCAATCAAAAAATCACAAACTTGTTCATAATACGAATCATCGAAATTTCTAAAAACAATTTTCATTTTAATCCCCCATATCATATAAATTCTGAGTCTATTTCACATAACCTTACCGTATTCACGACCCGACTAGGTCCTTATGATCTTTATATATGTCTTTGCGACAACAGGAAAGATATCTTCAGACTGTACTTCTAGATGGTCTTCACTTGTTTCATTCTCTATGATTTTCAATCCATCAAAACAAGCATTTTCTTTATACCAATCAATTAGTTCAGGCAAGGAGCAACTTTCCTTCAAACCCTCGTCTTCATAATAAGAAAGCAATGTCACTGTAAATGCAGGTACTAAGGAATCCGCTTTCAAATACAAAATAAAGTCTTTACTCTTATAATACGTTTTAATATACTGCTCAATCTCTTCCTCTAGATAAGAAAAGGTTTCGATTAATTTCTCTGATGATATTCGATTATGCTTAATCAATCGGTTAAATCCATGGATGTAGAAGTAGTTATTATAGAGTTCTTTCTCTCTTAACTTGGGATCATTAGCAAATAAAAAACCGGGGGAAGTCGTTATCGAATGAACTTCTCCATATGCTTTTTTAGCATACTTTTTTAAGTACTCCAGAATCAAAAGCTCACTCCTTTTGGTGATTTCACTTAACGTTCCTGTACTCACGGCCTCAGCGTATGCCCAAAGCTTGAATAGAATGTTAATTGATGTCGACACTTCTTTAATCTACATTCACAGCTCATTATCCAATGGTTTAATTAGATACATCAGCAGATCATCGTCTACCATCACTTGCTCTCCGGGTTTTGCTTCAATATTGTTATAGACGATTCCTTGACCATCCATGTAATACCCGCGTTTGTTGTACATCATTTGAGCATTACCGTAATCTTTATAGAGCCCTACTCCTAAGCCAATGAATCTGGATCTCTTGGATGCTATTCTTTCAAGTTCATCAAACATTCTACTTGCGATCCCCTTCCTCCTGAACTCTGGAAAAACATTCAAGTCATTTATTTCTGGGATATTACCTGTTTTAAAATACGGATAATCCGAAGTAAACATTAAGTGGCAACACCCAGCCAATGTATCTCCATAGTAGGCCATTAAAGTCACTCTCTTGCCTTCTATATTTTCTTCCAAGCACTTATAGAAATATTCATTCGAGGTGTACCATGGATATCTTTTTGAAAATTCAAAATTTAATAAAGATACTTCTTCATGATTTGAAAGGTGCCTGATTGTTATTTGGTTATCCATTTTCATTCCTCTTCCTATCGATTTTAGTTAAACATTCCTGTATTCATGTACTCCGGGGTTGTCTGCTTAAATTATCGGATGTCAGTGTCTTCTTCAAATCCCTCCAAAAAATGATTCACTTTATTCTCATAGTCTTCCCAATTGTACTTTTCGTTTCTTATGATCAGTTTTGGTATCTCCCATTCCTGAACGATATTGAAAATGAAATCTTGGTTTTTCGTCCAAAAATGGCCCGCTTTAATAAAATCATTACTCGTATAAAGTCCACAACGATCCTGTGTGAACTCAGGTCCACGAACACTGCATATCCATTTCCAATGTTGCTCTACATGAGTTTGATAAAAATAAATGAGGATCGGATCGAGACGACTTAAAATAAGTTGTACTTTTTTAATCAAATCTAATATTCTTTGTTTGTCCATTTTCATATTAAAGGCAAAGCCAAGTGTATTCTGAAAAACGTAACTTTCCATAATTGTAACTTCGTCTCGCCCGACTCTTTCATTGACAAAATCAGTGAACAGCTGTTCAACTTTTGTAGTAAACCACTCCGCTTCATCTTGAATAGTAAAGGAAGTAAACGTCTTATCGTATATTCGCAATGGATGGTTCTCTTCTAATTCGTGATAAAACCTATTTTGAATATTCATCTTATTCAACTTTGCACCTATTATTTTTCCAATCGTTGACTTACCGGAACCCGGCATTCCATCTATCAGTATCAATCTTGACTTCATATGTATTCCTCCTTTCAATATTTGTATTATTCCTAGTTTGTACTTTTCCTAATTGCAGATTTCAGATAATGTTTGTGCATTAACGACCCAGCGAACGCTGGGTGTCCGGCGAATGCCGATTCAAGGGCGCATGCCCGCAGCGTAAATATTATGTTATACGAAGATTCATTCTTCTTTGAATAAGCGGCTTGGGGTTCGTTATTGTTTATTCGCCTTCCTATTACTTTCAGTTGATCTAGAAACTCATTTTTCTGAATCGATAGATAATTCCGTGTCAATTCTATATTTCCAATTCACAAAATCTTCTGCTATTTTGAAGACAATTTTTGAATATGTTCTTTAGTGATATAGGCACCTTCATATTCGCTGCCTTCCAAAACTAAAATCATTAAATATTCATTCCTTTACAATCTCTCCTCACCATTTTTGTACTCATATAACTTTAAATACTCAAAATTCGATGAGGCTAAAATATCATGGAGATACCTTTCTTGCTCTTCGATTGTTATATGGTAAGGTGGTGTTTGATCTATAATATTAGCAAAGAGTATCCAGCCAACGTCCTCGTTCGAAAACTTATATTTCCCTTCTAAATCTTTGTTGGGATAAACTTCTATATATACTTGTTTTTCTTTGTTCAAATTCCAATAATAATATTTATAAACATATGGAAGCCTCGAATCTAACAAGCTTTTGTTCCTCGTTTTTGAGAAAGTTCTATTTAATGGTTCTAAAAAACTGTAAAGAGCACTCATAAGCACCTTTTCATCCTTACTGCCACATAAAAAACCATACTCAACCATTTTATTCATTTCTAATCCCCCACTAGCCTAAATTTCTTGTATCTTAAGATTTTGTTTATATATTATCACTTGCACAGGTTTTGTATAACGTTCCCGTATTCACGACCCAGCGCATGCTCGGTGTCTGGCAACGCCGGACCAAGGACGAATGTCCACAGCGTGAATATTATGTTATCGGATGTTGCTGTCTTCTTGAATTACTCACACGTACTATAAATTAAATTCATCTTTAATTAATCTTGCGACTTCATCTGCACTTAAATTTGTATTATTGATTCTCAAATAGTTCTCTCTAGTAATTTCTCCCTCTTTAGAATTGAGTCGATGTTCTTCCATCGTTTTGATTAAGTCCATTTCAGAATATTCAATATTTCTTTTTGTTGGTTTTTGATCAAGTCTAAACGCCGTTTTATTTCGTTTTAATCGTTCTTCTATATCTGACTCTAATTCAACAAAATAAATTTCTGCCCCTTTCGATTCGAACAAGTTACATGTTTGCTTGACGAATTCCCAGTCCTTCTGAAGATCAAACCCCCAAAGGTAAGTAAAAATAAGTCCATACTGGTTGCTGCTTGCGAACGATTCAAAAAGCTCTCTTCTTACGATACTTGATAACCTCCAAGTTTCACTACCAAAACCAAAAAAGGGATGAAATAGCTCGATCGACATGTGATTGTGAAACAATTTCAATTCCGTTATTTTCGTTAATTCATGACCAACCGTCATCTTTCCAACGGCCTGTGGGCCAAATATCAATATGAATTTCATAGGTATCACCCCGGTTCTTAATATCTTGCGCCAATTTCTTATAACGTTCCTGTATTCACGACCCGACACATGTCGGGTGTCCGGCGAATGCCGGATCAAGGGCGTATGCCCGCAGCGTGAGTATATTGTTATGAGATGTCAAATTAACCTTCACTGTTTTCGCTTTCAAATTTCTTTTCTTGGTTCTGCTTAAATGTCCTTCCGTTAGCATCTACCCACTCTACTGGTCCAGCTGCTTGACGTCCTAGGACTACAGCAGTCGCTGCACTAATACTAGAAAAAATCGCATTCTCTTTGAATATATAAAATTCTCCACTATCGATTAGGACTCCGGTTTCTATCAACTTATTTCTCTGCTTGATCCATCCTTCAGAGATTGAACTTGACGTTTGTTTACAACTTTGAGATCCAGACAGAACTACATAGCCCTTTTCAGTTTCAATCAATTTAGCAGAAGCTCTTTTACTTTTAAGCGTGTATACAATATCGCTATTGACTTGTACTGGAGCAATTACAGTCTCACTTGATTGTTTGAGGGTAGAAGGAACCAAGAACATAAAATTAACTACTGGAAAAATTAATTTCATTTGTTCTAGAAAATACTCCATATCCGAAATATCAGCTTCCGGGAGAGTTGATAGTTCAGGCTGAACCGAATTATCAATCTCGGCTGTTTTTGCTTCTTTAGATAAAGAGATAATTCGAGATTCTAAATACTTTATATGAGACTTAGTGAGCATTTCGTCTTTGCTTATAAAAGCTACAATCTCAATGAAGTCCTTATCTGAATCCGCTAAATGTTGTTTTAATCTTTTTTTGAGATTCTCTGCTTCCCCTATGTATATGCGTTCATTATAGTTTTCACTGTTTGGTAAGGACTTTAAAATATATACTCCTGGTCTATCAAATTCAGAGCGCTCTATAATTTTGGGTAAAGAAGAACGTTGAGAATATACAGCCTTTCCTGACCAATTACCGATTTCGATTGTTCGAGGTCCTGTTTCCGAACCGTCCACAAGAAATATAGTTAATTTTTTTCCCATTTTATTTCTCCTTTAATTTGATTTCAGATAACGTTCCTGTATTCACGACGTCCAACGAAGTTGGATGTGTCTGCTGAAATGCTTCCACAAAATTCATCCAGCAGACCAAGGCTCCATTGGAGCCGCTGCTTGAATATTATGTTATACGACGGAATCACATCTTCGAGTTAACCAACATCCTCTTATATTCTATTCTTTCATTGGTCTGTTAGATGTTCCAAAAGATCTCCAGGCTGGCATTCCAATGCCGTACATAACTTATCAATGACTTCTAAAGATACATACTCATTCGTGTTCAGCTTTGCCATCGTTGCCGAAGAAATCCCCGTCATTTTCAATAAATCTTGTTTCTTAATCTCCCTGTCAATCAATAATTTTTGAAATGGTTTATAACTTATCATCTGGTACTCCTTCATATCTGAATTGAATTTTTCTTTAATTATATGAAAATATATTTTATTAATCAAAAATATCTTTTATATGTCTTGACTATTTATTTCGTTATGATAAAATAATATTTAATAAGTTAAACTTTTGTTTGCAAAATAAAACATGACGAAAGGTGATCATTTATGTACAATTCCTTAGAAGTCTTACTTGATTCGTTGATACGTAATCGGATTGAAGCCTTATATAGCGACCTTCTCAAGAACAACACTATTTATAATCAATTCTCATCTGATCGAAATCTTTACTTCAAACAGTTACATGAACTTCTACCTCAAGATATGCATAAAACTCTATTTCTTTACGATGATGCAGACCTCTCAGTTCAAACAATCCTAGAACGTGAAATCTACTTGCAAGGTTTTAAAGATGCTCTTCAATTACATAATGAATTAAATATAAATTCTAATTGAGAGCCAAACGGCTCTCTTTTCATTTGATTCTGTAGTATAACGTTTTTACTACGCACCTACTTAAATCAACGCCAGCAACCGACCGCGAAGCGGTTAATCGATGAGAATGTGGCCGCTGATTCCACTCCCTTGCTACTACTCCTCGCGAACTGAGGGCCGAAGGTGTTGATGTATTAATATATTGTTATACGAGGAGATCAACCACTTCGAATTGCATATAATTGTGTTTTTTACGATTGTTGAGTTTATAGAAGTGTTATTGCATTCACAGTGTCCCAGACATTTAGCTAAGTCCGATATATCTACGAACTTCGTATATACCTCTCATTTCAAACTCATATGCGTACTACATCTAATATAACCCAATTTGTTCCATCTGCGAAGTCGTCAATAGAGAAAAGCAGTCCCTCAACCGCGCGTCGTTTGTTAGTACGAACTAACAAGCATACCTACAGTTACAATGGGACTGCTCTGACTTATATTAAAGGCTTACTGCCTCATACCTAAAATCTTACTCCCAACTCCTAAACCTTACTTGCCACCGACACTCCACACTACGCGTTCGCTCATGGCTTTATGTTGGGCGATCAGGCACAGCTCTGCTGCCTTGAATGCATGCTCCTGTGTCATAGCAGTCTCGGTACGATCCAGACAATCGCGGATGAGCTGACCGAAAAATGGATAACCGACTTTGCCTTTGACGTTGTATCTGAACTCACCCTCATGGTTAACCAGATACACCTGATCCCCTTCCGGCTCGCGTGCAATGTCGATGTACTTGCGCAGCTCGATGTAACCGTCTGTACCGAGAATAACGGTACGTCCATCGCCCCAAGTGCCGAGGCCGTCCGGTGTGAACCAGTCTACGCGGAAGTAGCCGGATGCTCCGTTATCACCGATCAGGGAAGCTTCACCGAAATCCTCCAGTTCAGGGAACTGTGGGTGATTGAAATTGTTGACCCGACTGAATGCTACCTGTGCATCACTGCACGACGCAAAGGTCAAGAACTGTTCAATCTGGTGACTACCAATGTCACAGAGAATGCCGCCGTATTGCTGATGGTTGAAGAACCAATCTGGTCTTCCGCCCGCGTTCAAGCGGTGTGGTCCTGTACCCATAACTTGAACTACTTTGCCGATGGCTCCTTGTTCAATGAGCTGTCCCGCATAGATGGCACTTTCCACGTGCAAGCGTTCACTGTAATACACCATGTATTTTTTGCCCGTACGCTTCACTTCTTCACGCGCCAAGTCTAATTGCTCCATCGTGGTGAATGGGGCTTTGTCCGTAAAATAATCTTTGCCAGCCGCCATCACTCTCATGCCGAGTGGTGCGCGATCTGATGTTATAGCTGCGCTTGCTACCAGCAACACCTCTTCATCCGCGAGTACTTCCGCTTCCGATGCGGCTACCTGCGCCTGAGGGAACTGTTTACGGAATGCATCTACTTTAGCCGAGTCTGGATCGTACACCCATTTCAGCGTAGCTCCAGCATCCAGCAAACCGCCAACCATACCATAGATATGTCCGTGATCTAATGCTACAGCTGCGATCGTGAACTCTCCCGGTTGACACACAACTTCTTTTGTCACACTTTTGGGTGCATAGAACATTCCGTCTTTAGCCATGTTATCCCATCCTTTTTAAAAGTTATATTCATAAACGCATATAGATCAAGTTTGAAGTTCAAAGGTCATCGGAGTGTCCCGTGTAAATCTGTAGTTGAACTTATCTATATCATCATTTAAAGGTCTGACTCAGATCGGCAGGCTGACCGCCCGCATACGCTTTGTCTTTCTTCGTAGTTGAATTGGCGATCCGCTCCTGCAAGTGCTCATAGAACAAGTCTTCATTGATCGGCAGATCAACCCAGTTATCCGTCCAAGTGGAGAGTAACATCGCATTGGATAACGTTAAGCCGTGAATACCATCCTGGCCGGGAGCAATCAATGGTGCCCCTGTTCGAATCGCATCAACCCAGTTGCGGATTAACCCTGGATGACCTGTCTCAATGCCTGTAATTGGCACATCGCATTTCCAGCATTCCGGCTGTCCGAATCCGCCGGTAAAACGTTGATTGAACTCTGGTTCCGATTCGCGCAAGCGCCAGAAGGTGAGTTGTCCGTCTTCGATGACGATCTTACCGCGGTCGCCGCTGACCTCAAAGCGGTTGGTTCCTGGTGCTTCACCCGTGGTGGTTACAAACACACCGGTCGCTCCATTTTCATATTCCACATAAGCGGTCACATCATCTTCCACTTCAATGTTCCGGTATTTGCCAAAGGCGCAGAAGGCACGCATACGCACAGGCATCATGCCAATCGTCCATTGCCACAAGTCCAGCTGATGCGGGTCTTGGTTAATCAACACACCGCCGCCTTCACCTGCCCATGTTGCACGCCAGCCGCCGGAATCATAGTAACTCTGGGAGCGATACCAGTTCGTAATAATCCAGTTGGTACGTCGCACCTCACCAAGCTCACCTGAAGCAATCAGGTCACGCAGCTTAATGTACAGCGGATTGGTCCGCTGATTGTACATGATGGAGAACACTTTACCGCTTGCCGCGGCAGCCTCGTTCATCTCCCGTACCTGTTTTGTATACACACCTGCTGGTTTTTCGATCATTACATGCAGGCCATGACGGAACGCCTGGATCGCTTGTTCGGGATGATCGTAGTGTGGCGTGGCAACAATGACGGCATCGATCGTTCCCGAGGACATCATCTGCTCCGCATCCTGCCAATACGTTACGGTAGACGGAAGGTTACTCGTTACCCAGCTCTCCATCTCTTTTCTCACATCACATACAGCTACTAATTCTGCACCCGGTACTTCTCCAGCCACCAATGTTCTGGCATGTGATGCCCCCATATTTCCAATTCCAATGACCGCTACTCGAACGATACTCATGCTTGCTCCTCCTCGTTTACGCGACGCTCAATTTCTGCAAAAACGTCTGCAAAATGCTGTAACATCGCTCTGGAATCCAAAGTTCCGCTAAAATCTTCGATGCCATAATAACCGTCATAGCCAACTGCTCTCAGATCACGTACCATCTGCACCCAGTCCACCATACCTTCCGTCAGCGGAGCCCAGTGACATTCCCATGACGTGCTTAGTGATTGTTCAGAGCCGCCGCTTCCAACCAACGATCTCGCATCTGATGTGTCCCCGGAATTCTTCTTGTACCACCCTGCATTTTTCACATGCACATGGGCGAGATACGGACCAAGCTGTTCAAGTCCCATGCGATGGTTTTCATACCCTTCGTGCACCATGTTGCCCGGATCATAGAGTACCCCGACATGCTCCGGGTCAAGAGATTGTACAAGACGATAGGCTAGAGAAGCCGTTGGCGCAATCGTTTGATGATGCGTTTCAATAACAGCCTTAACGTTATACTGTTTCGCTATATCCTGAACTTCGTTTAGATAACGAATGGCCTTCCCGTATAACTCGGGATAAGCTGTACTCCGGTCATAACCCGGAACACCCACACGCATCATCGAAGCGCCAAGTGTAGATGCGGCCTGGAATGCTTGCTCGGTTGCAACCATGTCTCCACAATTGAGATATGGCACAAGTGCGATAGACTTTCTGTCATGGGCTTCAGCTGCTTCCCGAAAAACAGGAACTTGTTCCTGCCATCTGTCCGGATCGATGGAGCACCGATTGTTCCGCCAGAACGAAGGTTGTTCAGCCGACGCATCCTCCGGTATGCCGCGATATCTCCACTCGATTCCAGCGATGCCCGCTGCCGCCGCTGCGGAAGCAAGCTCGTTAGCATCCAGGTCAGGGACAGCAACAGTGAATATGGACAGTTTCATGTTCTTGAACCTCCCCTTTATGTAAACGCATTCATTTTATGTCGTAAACGCATTGTATCACTCTCTCGATCACTGCCATAGAGCATAACGCAAACAGATGAATGACAGATAACAAACCGCACATATTCCCCATTCAGAGATAACGTTTCACGTCAAAATCATCCTCCAAAAACAAAAAAGCGTCTCTAAATCAGAAATGACTTCTGTTCAGAGACACCTTTTATATGGAATGTTGTTCTATCGTTATCCAAGCCAACTTGTCCACAAAAACACGATCTATTCACGATCAAAAAAAACATGTTCGGCCTGCAATTTCCCATCTTCTGCCGTCATGATTCCGAACGAAAATCGCTTCTGAAACCGGCGGTCCGTGGGTGAACCCGGATTAAATACAAGTAAACCATCTACGGTATGCATCACCGGAATATGGGAATGTCCATAGACTACCGCATCCAGTTGCTCTCCAGCAAAGGTCTGAATGGCGTTCTGCTCTGTTCCGTTTGATCCACGATGACCATGCACAAGTCCAAGCCGTAATCCTTCCGCTTCAACAATTCGGGAGAAACCCAGCTTCTCCCCAATCTCGGATGGGTCCGTGTTACCAGCTACACCTTCGACCGGAGCGTAATGGCTTAGCAGTTCATACACACTCCAGTCTGACCAGTCCCCTGCATGGAGAATGAGATCTGCGCTAGTCAATGCGTCAACCAATGGTGCGGGTAACGTTTTTGCTTTTTTGGGTAGATGCGTGTCGGAGATAACAATGATTTTCATGTGATTACCGCCTTCCCTTAGTTCGACTTCTGATTCGCCTCTAATTGTGAAGCCTGGATCCGCTCGGTACTGGTACGCTCCATATCTTCAAGCGTGATCGTTGCAAAGAACTGCTCCACTTTAGATTCAGCAATCTGATACAGATTGGTCAGCAGTCCATCGATTTGAAGGCCTACTTCACAATTGGGATTACAATTGCCATGAATCGGGAACAATGGTCCTTCATCCTTGGCTGCCTCATAAACCATGGCAAGTGTAATTTCACTCGCTGGCTTTGCCAAATAAAACCCTCGAGTGCCTGGTGAAGAATTGACTAATCCTGCCTTTTTCAGCCCTCCCAGTATACGTCTGACAACGACAGGATTGGTATTTACGCTGCCCGCAATTTCAGCAGACGTGATTCGTTCAGGCGCGCTGAGAGACAGTAACAACAAACAATGCACACTGACCGAAAAATGAGTACTCATGATTAACCACCTTTTTTAATATAATCCCGGATGTTCCAGCCTTATTCCATAAACAGATCCTTTTCAGGACGTGCTCTGACTTTGAGTTGTCGCACAGTATACTCCAGTTGCTTCACGATGTCATCCAGTTGTTTGCGATCAATCTTATTCGGGTCTTCGACAGGTTTGACCGAATTTTTGAGGTCACGAATGGTCAACTGTTGTTCCTGCCATTTATCCATTAAATCCGCAATATTAGCATAAAAGCGCTCGTAATCCTTAATCACCAGATCCAGGTACGCATCTACCTCGTCCGGGTCATAACCACGAAGTTTATAATTGAACTGTTTCTCATGAATTGATAAAGCATCCAGCTGTACACCCAGTTGTTTGAACAATTGTCTCTGTTTGTCCAATCTTCGTTTCATATGTTCATCCATCTTGACAACCCTCCATTATAGCCGAGCAGCGGTTCCATTCATTCGAAAAGAACACACGGCAATTTCTCTCTCTATTTTTTATAACACATAATGCATCAGATATAAAACGAAACCGCCCTCTCCCGTGCAAAATGATTGCCTCACTTGCTTTTCGGGTAAGAAGTCACTACACCCCCTCAAGCGGGAAAGGAGCATGTCCTTATGAGTACATTAACCCAAGATCAACGTAAAGAATTGCAGCAAGCCCTGCTGGAGCAGCGTGAGGATCTGCAACGTCATTTTGAATCCAGTATGGAGGATGGCGCACCAGCAGAGTCGTTAAAAGATTCTACAGGCGAACTCTCCTCTTACGATAATCACCCGGCAGATGCGGGAACAGAAACGTTTGAACGTAGCCGTGACCTCGCAATCGACGATACACTAACCGAAGAGTTTAATCAGGTCAATGAAGCCCTCGAACGTATGAATGAGGGTACATATGGAACCTGTGTTACATGTGGCAAAGAGATCCCTTTTGAACGTTTGCAAGCTATACCTTATACCGCCTATTGCATCGATGATACTCCAAACCGGAACGTAAGTAATGATCGCCCTGTTGAGGAAGAGGTCATGACGATGCCACCGAGTGGTGCCGGGGAAGTGAGACAACGTAACGCGGGCAAGTTTGACCATGCAGAAGCATGGGAAGCTGTTGAGGACTATGGTACATCCAATTCCCCCGCGATGGCCGCCAAACGAGATGTGAAGGATTACGACGAGAACATGTAAAGTAACTTCGACTCGGATGGAATCAGCCCTATCGCATTATGATAATAAAAAGCCGCCATTGGCGGCTTTTTTGCTGTAACTCCATGCTACCCGATTGTTCTCTCTTCCTAAAATGAATGAATCGACTATCATACGTCTACATTTGGTCCGTCCTGCGCCTTACACTAGAAAGAACTAACATATTTCATTTCGATCTTGATCAGCTATTCATCTGTAGAATCAAAGGCCTTAGGTTCTGAGGCTTTCCGTTTGGCAGCAGGTTTCGATTTTTTCGCCGTACTTGATGTTTCAGATGTTTTCGATGCCTTTGAGGATGGCCTTGTAGATGCATTGGAAGCAGACTCTTTTTCTTTTTCTTTTTTCTGCCCAGCCGAAACTGCCTTTTTCTTCTTAATTCCAGAATCAGAATGCGACGCAACCTGTGCCTCTTTGGACAGCGCCGTGAACAGCTGAAAAACCTGATGGTCTGATTTCTGTTCATCCTTGGTTAAATACGGTCTGCACAGCTCCACAATCTGCTGATATAGCTCCTCTACTTCATCCGCCGTAGCGTACAGCGTCATGTCTGAGATAAAACGTTTCTCCTGACGATCATGCTCCGCATGATTCATAAAGCGCTGTCGGCTCTGTTCGAACATTTCGTTCAGCAACTTTAGCGTTTCGGAGCGAAAAACCTGCTTCAGCGGTGAATTTTCATCCTCTTCATCCTTGTGACGAAGGTGGATTTCACCCGAGAAGGGCTCGTAATATTTTGCGATAATGCCGTTGATTTCCCGAGTGGATACCATGGTTAGAAGACCGATTTTCTCCAGTTTTTTCACATGATAATGCACCTTCGCAGGCACTTCTCCCATCAGATCTGCAATTTCCTTCACGGTAGAAGGTCTGCCCTGACGGTTAAACATATTCATAATCTGTATCCGGTATGGATCAGAATATATTTTGATCTCTTCAATTGTTGAGAGCACTTTATGTTGCTGCATATCCGAGTCCTCATTTCCGGGGTACCTGCCTGCCCTTCGTTCCCTATATTATACCGTTCAGACAGGACTTCGGTCAAAAGGACGTACACTTACATCTCCCGCCGAAAACTTTTGCTGGTAAGAAGTAATATCGCAGACAACCCCAGTAATACGCCAAATACAATGAACAGGATCGGCATCGAAAACCAGTCGGCCAGAACACCGGACAGAAGGCTACCGAGTGGTGAAACACTTAGGACCAGCATACTTTGCAGCGCAGACACTCTTCCGAGCATATGTGAAGGCGTCACTTCCATCAGATATGAAACGAGCGGCGTTGTAGCAAGCGGTATACCTAAACCCATAAGCAGACAGAACACACCTGCCGTTGGAAGCTGGAATGACGTCATATAAGCCGGAAGTGCAGTCATGGCGTATCCGCAACCAAGCATAACAATGCCGGAGATAACCAGCACGCTTTTACGGTAACGCGTCCCTTGTTGTGACATCCACAGACCCCCAAGCACGATCCCTCCAACTAAAAGCCCACTAAGCAGACTTAATCCCCAAGCACCTGCTTGCAGTGTTTCCATCACGTAAGGTGTACGTAGCACATTAAATGGCATCAGGCAGAAGTTAACCCAAGCGAATAACACGGAAGAGACGAATAACAAGGCATGTTTACGTAGAAAATGAAAAGCTTCCGCCATCTCGGAGATCAGACTCTTGGCGCCAGATGACACTGCTCGCGGTGACATCCATTCTGGATAGTCCACCCGGCTCATCAAGATTGCGCTTAGTGCAAACAACGCGGCGTCAATCCAGATAGTCCACGCAATACCTACGGTTGCAATTAAAGCGCCTGCCGCGGCTAGCCCCGCCAGTTCAGCCAATCGAGTGGCTGATGAGGTCATCGCGTTACCTGAAAGCAACATGGACTGAGGCAATAACCTGGGAACGCTGGACACCTCGGCAGGTGACGTGAAACATTCCAGCAAGGAGTTCAGAACCGTAAATACAAATAAGTGCCACACCTCAAGTTGCCCCAGGGCGAATAAAAGTGCTGTGAGTCCAACCATCACTCCGCGTCCGGTATTCGTCATGACGATGACTTTTTTCGGAGATAATCGATCCACCAATGCCCCAGCGAACAGCCCAAACAGAATATTCGGTAAAAAGTTAACGGCTAGAAGTGTGCCCATCAGTACCTTGGAGCCGGTTAAAATATACACCATCCAGCTATATGCAATCGAATCGATGGAATCCCCAAAGCGGGACACCATCTTACTCAACATAAATTGCATATATGGCCTGATTCGAATTAATTCTCCCAAACCTTGTTTCCCCGCCACAGCACCCTCGTTCATCACTGTTCCACTCCTCAACGTTAAAATATTTTTCATGTTAATATTATTTTAACGAAGTTTATGCAAAAATCAATACAAACGTGAAAATATTTTTAACGTGTTCCTTAAGGATGTTTTTAACGTTAAATATCTATACACATATCAGGCTTGACTATCCATCCTGATTGGCCTTTGCATAACCACACAAAAAAGACTCTCATCGTCATCGATGGAGTCCTGTATCATGCCTGATTTTAAATGTACAGCCTAAATAAAGGTTAAAGTCCGGAGGTCATTGCACTACAGCTGTAGCAGTTGCTTAAATCGGACTACGATCCACCAGCACCCGCTGACGCTTGCGCGCAGATTCCAAACAGGCATCAATCACACGCATGTTCAAAATGGTGTTGTCCGGACCGAATGGCAACGCCTCTCCCTCAAGAGCTGCCATTGCAAATGTTTCGACCTGAAGCACATAGGAGTTGGATACCGAAACTCGTTCCTCCCGGCTGACGGAATCCGTATGAATGATGATCTGAGGCGGAATATCACTATTCTCCCAGCCGAACACTTTAGGCAGCTCAATACGTCCTTCCGTTCCGAGAATCTCCATCTCAGCCCGTCCTGACGCCCACATGCCACAATCAAAGGTCAGAGCCACTGCGTTCGGAAACTCAATCAGCCCTGAAGCCATCATATCCACACCATCATGTTCCTCTGAGAATAAGGCATGAACCGTAACGGCTTCCGGCTCTTGTCCCAGATACATCCGAGCAGCAGAAATGGGATATACACCGAGGTCAAAAATAGAACCGCCACCCATGTGTTTTTTGAATCTCACATTGTCTTTGTCATCTGCGGTATTACATGTAAAATTACCATGAATCGCTCTGACCGTTCCAATCTCGCCACTCTCGATAATCTCCTGCACCCGTCTGTGCTTCGGATGATATCGATACATGATAGCTTCTGAGAACAACACCCCATGACGTTCACATGTCTTAATCATCTCTATGGATTCTTTGGCATTCAGCGCGGCAGGTTTTTCACAAAGCACATGCTTTCCTGCCTCGGCAGCTTTAATCGTCCACTCTCGATGCAGATGATTTGGCAACGGGATATAGACGGCCTGGATATCCGGATCAGCAATAAGTTCCTCATAACTGCCATAGGATCTGACAATGTCCATCTCTTCGGCCAGAGCTTCAGCCTTTTCCTTGGAGCGGCTGGCAATCGCCAGTACTTCACCACGTTCGGACTGCTGAATTGCAGGAATAATAGCATTTTTGGCAATCGTTGAAGTACCCAGTACACCCCACTGCAGAGGTCTGTTCATGCTCATCTTCCTTTCGTACCGTAATTATCCGCTTCTGCCTTGTGCAAAATGCCAAGACAACGATCCAGATCGGCTTTCACCTGTTTCTTGTACAACTCTGCTTTGGCCGCCCCATCATCAGTGAAGTGATAAAGAACAATTTCCTGGAAATCAACTTTGGGGTCGTTTCCCTTTAATTTTTTGGTTCGATAAAAGATTCCCTGTTGCACCAGCTCATGTAATGCCCGATATACTTCACTTTGGGGTGGTACATATCCGTAATCTTTGAATTCCTGCTTCATCGCTTCCAGCATCTCGTAACCATAACCTCTATGTTGCTCCACCATCGTGATCAGATAAACTTTGATAAATGCCCGCTGTGCAATCATAAAAGCCATGAGCTTTCCCTCCTGTCAGAACCTGTCTATCTCTCATTATAAAACATATGTTCTGATCCTGCCATCTTGATCCTGATTCCACTCTTGTAACGTGTTGTTATGGTGAGTAAGCAGGATCAAGAGATTGGATATAGGAGGGCTGATGTAAGAAAAGCACAGCTTTTATTGTTATGAATTTTTCATATGATGAAATAATCATCTTTGGTCCGAAGCAGGTGTTTTATTGGCTTGGGTGTTTCGGTACAACGCCTACGATCCATTTTCCCCATTTAAAACGCGAGATCAGCCAAGTCAGCACACAAGATACGGTCAGTGCTACAATCCAAGTGACAATCGTGCGTATCGCAGGATTCCAGCCCCACGCCACGTACAACCATTCGTCTGGAATGTAACTGTAACGCAGTACCAGCATGTGCATCAAATATCCTCCATATGACATACTGCCAATCCATCCTAGCCAGTAAAGAACGCGATGGTGATGAAGCTTACTGGCTAATTGGTACATGACCATGATGGAAGCAATCAGGAACAAAATCATATCCGGCCTGATCAGGCTGACGGTATAAAATCGGATTTGAATTCCTTCGGGTTTCTGAAACTCCAGCATTAATAGATACATAAACCGTAGACCCAAGATTATAAACACCAACCAGTAGACCCAGCGCAACCGATTAATCCATTCTTTCCAGCGCTGTACCGAAAGTCCTGCCGCAGCACCAAGTACAAAATAAAAAAAGAAATAGATGAAATTACGGTCTGCATAGGTTGTAAAAGCATCTGTCAGCACGGGGATTTGCATCCGCTCCATCCATCCGGCAATATTCCTTAATTGATCGGATAGAACCAGAAATAAGACGCCTGAACCCAGCAGTGCGAGCATTCGCCCCTTGGCTTGGTAACGATGAACCACGTACCGAATACCACGCAAAAATAACGGGAAAAACACGTAAAACTGAATGAGCATAATGATGTACCAGAAATGTGAAGCCGTCTTACCCGTCACGAGCTTCAGAGCGAGGTCCGGAATGTCCTGCCAGCCGAATGTTGCCCAGTTACGCGGGGCAAGTATAAAATAAATAAGAGACCAGACCACATAAGGCAAGATGACATCCATGACTCTTTTTCGCATAAACTGGCCGTAATGGAGCTTATCACCTGTGTTGTAGAACAGCACCATCCCGGTTATAAATATAAAAAGTGGCACAGCAAACTTCGCTAACATCAGTAGCAAGGCCAGCACGACGCCGTCCTGAAGTCCAGCCTGCGGAACCAACGAATAATGAGCAATTGAATGCTGTAGTACAACCGCTGCAAAGGCCAGGCCTCGTAATGTTTCGATTTCAGTAATTCGTTCTTTGCGAGGCAAATCACTCAACCTACCTTTCTTAATTCTTGCAATATCAAATAAAAAACGATAACCATCCATTGGAGGTATGTAAAACGAATGTCTGACAAATCATCCAGAATCCCTGAATCCAAAACGGTTCAACAACACTTGGCTAACGAACGTACATTTCTCGCCTGGGTGCGCACAGGCATTGCAATGGCCGGGATCGGTTTCCTTGCCGCCGGTTTCGGTTTTCATTCAACCACCTATGACCGCATTGCCCATCTTGCTGCCATCATCACGGGAATCACTTCTCTCTTTGGCGGCATTGCCGTCATTGGTTGTTCAGCCATTGCTTACCACCGTAAACGCACACAGATTAATGAGCAGACCTTCCAAGCCACTACCGGACTTATCACCTTTCTCAGTCTCCTGTTGCTTGTGATTGGCCTCGCGCTTGCGGTGTTGCTGTATGTATTGTTATTCCCTGCCTGACATAGCCGAATCCCGTATGAGGACAAAAACCGCTCTCCTCAGCGGAGACCGGCTTCAGTCTGTTTTATCGTTCACATGCATCATTGCTATTTCAAGTCTCTAACCCAAATGAGCCCGCATGTGTTCTGTGGCGTTCAGTCTTTACAAAAAGGTGTTGTTGCCGAAACGAGCAGCTTTGGTCTGCGCTTCCATCCGGCGTTCTTCCATATCAAGATCTGGACGGGCATCAGCAGTATTCACATCTTCACCATGCACAGGATCGATGTTGGAATGAGTCTGACGGTTAAGGTTAAACACATCGTATACCGCGCTATCCCGATCCGATGAGTCTACGAGCAACAAAATTTTACCATGCTGCACATACTCCTCATATTGTCTCGCATCCTCTTCTGGAATACCCAGTCCTACAAGTCCGCCAACCAATCCTCCGGCTCCTGCACCTACAGCTGCACCTGTAAATGCTGCGGCAATAGGTCCTGCAGCCAGAATCGGGCCGATCCCCGGAATAGCCAGTGCACCAATGCCAGCAAGCAAACCTGCTACACCTCCAAGCACACCACCTGTGGCTGCACCTGCTGCTACACCCTCTGGCGCTTTTGTGCCTGTCTCTTCCCGAATAGCCTTCAGCTCATCTCTGTCCTGCGTTACGACAGATATCTCATCCGATGTAAATCCTTCGGCTTTTAAACTTTCAATAGCATCGGATGCCTCACGCTCTGTATTAAACACACCTACGATTTTCTTCTTCATAGTGAATACCTCCTCATGGATTTGAGTGGTTCGCTATGTTATTACCCGTCATTCTCTCTTTCAAACGTCTCTGGGCTAATGATCATATGCATAAATACTAATTTGAGCCAAAAGACCGAATACCTTTGGAGACAAAAAATGACGAGATCATCCATAGAAAAAAACTGAAACAGCGATACTGCGGGGATGTTCCCGCTCAAAATGAAATCTGCGTCTGATGCATATGCTTCGCGACGAGAGGGGCATACAAGACAAAGTGAAAATACAGCGTTCCGTAGGGTTATTCTGTCATCAGACTGTAGGTATAGACATGTTCCGTTTGACTTCTGTAGATTATGAACAACCTGATTATCAGGTTGTTCGCGGTTTCGCACGATTCGTTGCGATCGCTTCAAGCGGATTATCCGGCCAGTAATGTTTCGGATATCGCCCTTTTAAATCTTTCTTCACTTCAAAATAGGTCTCACGCCAGAAATTAGCCAAATCTCTTGTAACCTGCACAGGACGTTGCGCCGGAGATAATAGATGCAGCGTGACCGGAACGCGACCGCCCCCGATGTGAGGGGTCTCTTGCTGTCCAAACATCTCTTGTAATCGAACAGCCAGGATTGGATCTTCCGGATTGCTGTAATCCACAGGAATCCGAGAACCACTCGGAACCTGAATGTGGGTAGGCGCCTCTTCATCTAGCTGTTGCCGCTGCGCCCAGCTAAGTCCGCCAAAAAGTACATCATGCATGGACAGTTTCTTCAGATCAGCGGCCGAGCGCATTCCTGCCAGATACGGTGCAAGCTGTTCCTGCAACTCATCCGTCAGATGATTCTCGATCAGATCAGGCCAGTCTGGCATGTGCAGATGCAGAAAACGCATGCGCTCCGCAAGTTGGCGCGATGTTTTACTCCACGGCAGGATGTCCAACCCTTCCAGTCGTATCCCCGACAATAGTGCTTCCAGCACCTGATCTTCCGGTGGCTGTGCAATCATGCTTTCCTTGATCATTATTGCTCCGATGCGCTGCCGCTTATGTGCCCGCACACTTCTAGTCGTGCGATCCCAAGCCACCAGCACCTCCTCGTGCAATAGATGCTGCGCGGCACGCAGCATCGCCTGCTCCTGCACTGGCGCAGCCAGCAGGATACGCGCATCTGCCCCCTGGTCGTCGGCCTCGGCTGCGACCAGATAGGCGGAACGGCTCAGCGACTCTGCCCCCGCGAGCCGTACCCCGCGGCCGCTGCTCAGCAGATAGCGGCCATCCTCGCGGCGTTGCCCGATCCGGTCCGGATACGCAAAGGACAGCAGCAACCCGCAGCTGTCCTCATCCGGCCGCACCGGATCGGCCGCCATGTTGCCGAGAGCCGAGCATAGCTGACGGCTCTCCTGCAACATGCGCCGCACGGCAGCGCCGTCTGCGCCAGCCGCTGCCGCTGGCGGCCCCCCGCTGCTGCCTGCGGCCAGCAGCGCTTCTACGCGCGGGCGCAAGTCCGTGCCCGCGCCGCCAGCACTTGCGCTGCTGCTGCGGAGGCCTGCCGGCTCCTGCAGCAGCGCCGCCAGCGTGCTGGCGTAGCTGGCCAGCCCAAGCTCCGCCGCGCGGAGCAACATGCTGGCCAGCCGCGGATGAACGCCAAGCGTGTTCATCCGCCGCCCAAAGGGCGTGAGGCGGCCTGCGTCGTCCAGGCCGCCCAGCTGGCGCAGCAGCGCCTGTGCCTGAGCGTAAGCCGCATCAGGCGGGGTGTCCAGCCAGCTAAGCTCAGCTGGGGACTGGACACCCCACGCGGCAAGCTCCAACGCCAGCGGCGCAAGATCCGCGGAGGTGATCTCCGGGCGTGTTGCTTCAGGCAACGCGCCATGAGCCTCCTCGCTCCATAGCCGGTAACACACCCCCGGGGCAATACGCCCCGCACGTCCGCGTCGCTGGTCAGCGGACGCCTTGGAGACCGGCTGTGTGACAAGCCGGCTCATACCCGTCCTTGGCGAGAAAGCCGACGCCCGGCTGAGTCCTGCATCCACGACCACTTTTACACCCGGAAGAGTCAGACTCGACTCCGCAATGGAAGTGGACAGCACAACCTTGCGCCAGCCACCCGCCGCAGGCCGGATTGCTTCATCCTGCTTCTCGGCAGACATACTGCCATACAGCGTATGTACAAGGACCTGCGGAGGAAGAGATGCTTGCAACAGTTCCCTTTCCGTACGATGAATCTCTCTCGCTCCGGGAAGAAAAACCAAAACGTCCCCTTGTTCTTCACTCAATGCCCGAATAATGGTACGAGCCGTCCAACTCTCGATTTCAACTGCGGCAGGTTTCCCGGCATATTTCGTTTCCACCGGAAACGTACGGCCTTTACAATGCACAACTTGTGTATCTTCGCCCAGCATACGACAGACCGGTTCCGGGTCAAGCGTTGCCGACATGACCAGCAGCTTCAGATCCGGCCGCAACATGGCCCGCGATTCCAGCGCCAAAGCAAGCCCCAGATCCCCGTGAAGATGTCGTTCATGAAACTCGTCAAAAATGATCATTGCCGTATCTTCAAGTCCTTGATCCTGCTGTAGCATACGCGTTAATACACCCTCAGTGACCACTTCGATTCGTGTAGCTGGGCTTACCCGGGTATCCATTCGTACGCGGTATCCGACCGTTTGTCCTGCCTTTTCACCCAGCGTTGCTGCCATTCTCGACGCGGCTGAACGAGCAGCGAGTCTCCGCGGCTCCAGCATAATAATTTTTTTGCCATCCAGCCAAGGCTGTTCAAGCATTGCCAGCGGCACAACCGTTGTTTTTCCGGCGCCCGGTTCAGCAATCAAAACACCTGTGTCCTGCTCACAAAACAGCTGCTGCAACTCAGGAATAATCGCTTGTATTGGTAAATCAGTGTACATATCATCGCTCCTAATGCATATCTTACCGTTTCGATATCATTCTATAAGCTCAGTATTCGAATGTTAGCATTATAACAAAAAAAGCCGTCCCGAAGGAACGACTATATGACATCCATAACTTATGGATATTACCCAAACTCATTCAATTATCTAACATTCAGCTTGTGGGCTAATCATCTACGAATAACGGTTACTGTCTTATCCAGTTACTTCCCCATCGTTTACCTGATCAGCTCAGCAGAGACTCCGCACCATCGATCACAATCTCGGCTCCAGTAATATGTTTGGATGCGCCGGAAGCGAGGAAGCTAACCAGATCCGCAACGTGCTCGGGCTGTCCTGGTCCATCCGCGAGTGGCTGCTGTCCTTCCGGGAATTCCATCGGGATGATAATGTCCTGCAGGTCATCTGTTTTGATCGTACTTTGATCAATATTGGTAGCAATCGCACCTGGACAGATTACGTTGACTCTGATCTTGAATTTCGCCAGCTCCAAAGCCGCCATCTTGGCAAAAGCAACCTGTCCTGCCTTTGACGTACTGTACGCCGACATACCGAAGCTGGAGAAACGCTGATTCCCATTGATCGAGCTCGTAATAATAATGCTACCGCCGCCGCGTTTTTTCAGATGTGGGAGAGCATATTTTACAGTGAAAAATGTACCGTTCAAGTTCGTCGTAATAATCTGTTGCCAGTCCTGTACCTGAATTTCCTCGATTGGAGCAGACACCCCGTTAATGCCCGCATTAGCAAAAACGATATCCAGTCCTCCAAACAATTCCACCGTTTCCAGTACAGCCTTTTCAACCCGTGCCGGATCGGAAATGTCCACATCGAATGCTCGTGCAGCCCCTTCATGGTTCGCATTAATCTCCGCTTCTGTCTTTGAAATCCGATCATTCACCAGATCGAACAACGCTACATGCGCTCCTTCATTCGCCAGCTTGAGTGCCGTGGCCTTGCCGATTCCCGAGCCAGCTCCTGTAATGATAGCCACCTTACCTTGAAATGGTGATCTGCTGCTGTGTTGTGTCATAGCCCAACCACTCCTTCGTCTTGGAAATTATGTAAAGATTTAATCTGATTTTATTTCAATCAATTCTTCACAAGATTACCCAAAACCAGCAGCTTTTAAATCAACACTCGTAACTTTTTTCATTTTCAGGCAGTTACATACACTGACGATCTGCACCAGCCACACGCAGATCTATCTCAGAAAACGATCCTCGTTACAGGGCGTGTTCACCACTCCAGTTCGATGAAAGCGGCATCATCCTCAAGTCCGCCGGTATGGGCGGCATCCAGCAACACTTGAATATGTTCATCCGGGATGTATGTACCAATGGCGTCGAGATCATTCAGTCCGTCTGTATACAGTTGAAGGCGAAATGATTCACTTCCTGAACCTTTCATTTCGAAAACATGGGGTCTCCCCCCTATGGAGCCTTCTCGTGTAGACCAACGCTCATTGGTCTTGCAATGTGTTTGGAATTGTTCCGACTGCTCCTGTCCATTACGCCAGAGCCGGATTCTGGAATCTCCTTGCCATGCCAGCCATACTCGGCTCTTTCGTCTTCCAGATGTGAGTTCAATGCGTCCGCATACATACATCGCCTGACTTCCTTGGCTTCGCTTTTCCATCAATACCTCCCGTAGCAGAAGAGGCGAGGTATCCAAGGGCTGTAGTTGTTCTAACTGTTCAGATGCGGAACCCGTTAGACTTTGCAGAAACTGTTCGACCCCTTCAGCGGTTAATGATGACGTCGTTTCCAGCCATTCCAGTAGCGCACTACCGAGAAAACGCGCAGCAAAATCACCCAGATAACTCATGCCAACTCCATCACACAATACAAAATGACAGACATTACCTTGCATGCGAATCGCAACAAAGTCTTGCCCTGCGTCACCCTGGTTCACGGTTTCGGCTGCACGTCCATATCCGTATCTGCATTTCAGCTTGCCTTGGTAACGAGTTAACGGCTGTTCCCCAGTCTGAATGCTTACATAGCGAAAATTATCCTGTTGCTGCTTCGCATGTCCCCCTCGATCACTGGCAGACAATGTTGCCATACGCATTGCTCGCATGATTCCCCTCCTATCTTACAGGTGTTGCAGCAGACATCTGGAATCCAATGGATACCAGTTCTGCACAAGTACCAGGCAACATCATGAGTGCGCCTGGTGCTAGCAAATAATCTGCCTCCACCAACATTTCGCGATAGCTTTCAGGCAGCACGGATGACATATTACGCAACTTCTCCCCATGCTCGTCTTGCAGGTTTGTCTCTGGTGAGATCCCCTTCCAGCGTCTAGGCTCTGCAATCGGAGCTTCCAGCAGATGATCACTTATAAATATATTTTCAACCAAAACATTGCCATCCGGCACACTCATGCCCATAATGCGCTTGGCGATCGGCTCCGGGTCTTCTCCAGTCGCAACACCATCGGTCATATGACATACGAGTGGTGCAGGGCAGTCCTGCATGTTAGGTATTTCTGCTTGCAAAATTTTCTCTGCCTGCAAAAATGCTTTTGCGGAGTCTGAGAAACGTCGAGGTGTCAAATCAGGCAAAGAACCTACAGCCGCAACCTCATCGATTCCTTTAATCCCGTTTAATACATCATATACATCGTCACTGTAGGCCAAAATAGCAATTCGGTACCGCGGCGTCAGCCGATTTCCTTTGGTTGAACGAAATACCATCTGCCGGATCGCCAAAGATAAAGCATCATAAACGATGTCAATCCGGCGACGATTGTCCAGAACCATATTCATGGAGGCGCTAATATCAATTAAATAAATAATAAGTGCAGGTGTACGTTGCGATGCTTGAATTGTGTAGTTCATCTAGAGTGTGTCACCTCTATTATTTAATATAAATTTATAAGTCTGGCAGTGAGTACTTGGAATTACTCAAAAATTTGTTGATCGCACTCATTCGTGCCGCCACTTTACCTACACCTTTAAAATACGAAGCGTCCGTATTATATAGGTTTTTGAAATCGCGAGCATACGAAAGAGCGCTGTCCGTTTTTCTTCCTATTTGTGCATTGTACGCCTTGTTATAGCTTGCAATCAGTGTCACGACATTTTGAGCCCGTCTTTTCTTAAGAGCTTCTTTCTGAGCCAACTCTTGCTTACGTTTGGCTTCGGCAGCAGCCTTCTCCTTTGCAATTCTGGCGTCATTTTCTTTTTTCCACGCTATATAAGCTTCATACTTCGCTTGCTGGTCGTATTTTGCTTGCAGTGCTTTACGTGCTGCTTCTTTTTTCTGTTGCTCCTGCTTCGCCAGATAAGCTTCATATTTAGCCTGCTTCTCGTATTTAGCCTGCAAGGCTTTACGTTCTTCCTCTTGTTTCTTCGTTTCCGCTTCCTTTTGTTTAGCCTCAACAAGCTTTTTCTTTGCATCAGCTTCCTGCTTTGCCGCTTCTGCAGCCTTTTGCTTTTCGGCTTCTGCCTGTTTGAGCTTGGCGGCTTCCGCATCTTCTGCCGCTTTTGCTGCGGCTATACGAGCAGCCTCCTGCTGTTTAACCTCGGCCTGATCGGCAAGGATTTTAACTGTGGGTACACCCCCGGCAAGCAGTACAATGAGCACTGCCGAGGAGATCATGAATTTTCTGGAACGGTAGAATGGAATCACTACCGGCTCAGTACTCTCCGTGTTTGAGTTGATTTTGGCATCCAGTTCCTTGATCGCGGCCTCTACTTCCAGCTGCATCGCACTGTTATCCGGAATGAAGTGATACAGTGACCGATAAACCTCAAGGGCCGCTGCTGGTTTGTCTTCATCCTCCAGCGCTCTAGCTTGTAAAAACAGCCGGTTTACAACGGCCTCCTGGTCCGGAGATTGTTTTGAATTCGATGTATCTCCAGCTTTAGCATCTTGTTTCACACTCGTTGATGTTTCAGAGTCTTTTGGCGTGGCAACCACATCAGTTTCTGAAGATTCTGTTACATCCTCTTGCGGCGCTTCCAGAGCAGCCAGAAAGGCTTCAGCCTGCTCGGTGTCCACAGACGCAAGGGCAATGTACCATTCCCCAAACGTTGGACAACTGCTCAGATCATGACTTTCCCATGCCCGGATAAACAGATCTGATAATTTGGAGCCCCAGCGATTCTCAAGGGAACCGCGCATCGCGAAATAACGCTCGCTCGAAGTCTGCATCTCATGTTGATCAAAATAACTCTCTCCCCAAGCTTTCTCTACTATGGCGGGGTCGGACCAGCATAACATCTCGGCGATAATAACAGCTCCGGCAAATCGATCTGCATAAGAACTCCACAAGCCGCTGTGCACCGTTCGATGGGCTGCGTAACCAGGTGAACCAGCAAGCAATGCATCTGGTCGATCCATCTTGGAGCCGTACATCTGCTCCACATCAACCAGTTCAACTGCAGAAGTCAGGGCCGAGTTCTGCACTTCGGAAAAAAACGGAATCATTACATTCGGAGCAGACATATCACAATGTGCGAGTCCACGTTGCTCCATTGCAGAACCTGTACCTGCAAGTGCTCTAGCCAGCTGCAGACTTTCCTCCGCTGTCAGCTGCTTTTGATCACTGATCACATCGAACCAGGTCAGACCCTGTACCCAAGGCATCAGTACTGCATATAACAGATCGGGATGTTCTCCAATAAGCGCTCCGTTTCTTTCCGGAGTGAGCACTTCACGCTTGCATACCCGCAAGCCTGGCAGTTCACTATATGGCTCCATATGCTCGGACTGATAGACCATAGCCGGGATACGGAATTTTGGAAAAAATACTTTTAGTGCTTTGGCCCCATGAATGGTACCCGTCCGGGGAATCAATTGATAAACTATACCTTGCCTTCCCGCTTGGGCATAAGCAAGCCCCGGTGCAGCCGGATGCTGACCAATCGTATAGGCAATATCATTAATCACCACTTCATCGCCGGGATTCGGTTGAAAAGACATGCTCATCCCTCTCTCTGTTTTTTGTGTCATAGTTGCGGCAAAAACCGGGTGTAATCCACCCGGTTTTTGCCTTAATCTTGCAATCTTTAACTTGATGCCCGCATATGACCAGGACGATGCATATAATCAAATCGTCTGGACCTATGTAAGAGCAGATTAACGAGATTGGTCTGCTGTGCGGAATTTAGTCGCGATTGCTGAAAGTTCTACACTAATGCTATTCAACGTTTGAACGAAGGATTGCATTTGTTTGCTAGCTTCCTGGAACTCTTGGAAGAAGCGTTGCTTCGTCATACCTTCCCATTGTCCTTCCATGCTTGTGATGGATTGAGTCAATGAAGATACGATTTGTTGACTTTGCTCTCCACTTTGTTTGAATTGGTTTGAAACCTGATCCAGTTGTTCTGGGGTAACTAAAATACGTCCTGCCATTGTTAAATTCCTCCTTGATGTGTGCAATTAAATTTGTTTGTTCAAATTGTACTATACAAGGATCATTCGGACAAAAGCCGAAGGACCTAATCCTATTTACCCCATTTTTAGCATATGAAACTTCAACTAACAGACTATTTACAATTTATTTAACGTGCAGTTGTACTACATTTGGTAGGCCGCTATGAAACTACAGGTTCAGTTCCTCTTCTTTCTCGAAAAGAGGGGTCTCTGAATCTCCATGAAACAGGCTCAGGCTGTGTAGCCTGAACAAGGGTTGCCGGAGAACCATCAGGTGGAGCACTATCCTGTATCCGATACACAGCCGCCATAGCGGAAAGCGGGTCGGATACAACAGCTACATCAGCAGCATGCGCAGGCAGGATATCGCCACTGCGGCTACTCTGAAGAACATTCAGCATATTGACCGCATTGCCATAGGCCACATTGACATGACTCAGCACGGAACGATATTCCATGTCTGCTTGTTGAAATAACAATGCCTTGCGCCCGAGCTGTACACTTAAGTCCATCAAACGACGAAGGGCTTCCTCACCCAGCCGTTTACTACGATTCCATTCGCTCATCACCGCTGCACGGGACTCGATATCCCAATCCAGCGAATGTATCGCCTGATCCAACACTGTCATTTTTTGCTGTATTTGCTCCGCTGCATACTGAATCTGCCTGCTCAGTGCCCGAAGCACATCCGGTTCCACACGAATGCGCATTTACCATCACCTTTCCTCTTCCCCTGCAGGCTGTTTAAGCCAGTCCAGCAGCATTTCGTGAAACTGTTCTTTTGTTGTGAGCGCTGCAACGAGCCAGTCATCCGAAGCCGCCGTGCTCATTCGGAATAACCAGTTGGAGGCTGCACTCGCGGTAAATGCCGCCGATTGTGACTGCCAGCCCTCCTGTCCCCATACAAGCAATCTGAGCTCTCCGTCAGATTGCTTGCCTACCAGACAACGTGCTAATGCCAGTGAACCTTCAGGATCATTCGTTTCCTGTGAGAGCTCATCAGCCACGGTTTGTACTTCATACCCCTTCAATCCGTTCATGACATCATAAAACTTTTTCTTGGAACACATCAGTGCCGGTTTATCCACTGGAGAATGGCCGCTCCACCTCATCCGCTCAATCAGAACATCAATGGCTTCACGAACATTACCCAAGTCACTTAGACGGAACGAATCGGGGACATCCGTAGCGCGGGCTACTTCAACGACCCTTTCATCCGTGCAGTGTATATAACTTTCCTGCGACTTCCCGTCAATCGTATAACGGAGCCAGCACGCTCTGTCGGATAATCCGGCAATGGCTACTCTGGAAAAAACGGTTGGTGTCATGATCAGCTCATTGGTATCTTGATCCTGAATCAAGTAGCCTTTGTCTAGCAAAGAGGTTTTGACACGCTCCCATTCCATGGCAATATCTTCTGCCATATAACCTCGGAAAGGGTCTTCCACGCCGAGCAATCGATCTGAACCGAGAATACCAGCCAGGAAAAATAGTTCCTTAATCTGTAACGTGACTACCTTTTGCTTAGAATCATGAACCGTCAACATTATGAGCCACCTCCCCTCAAACTACAACATGCCATCGGTCACGAATTTCTGAAATCCAATTATTCATTTTCCAGCTGCTATCGCATGGAACTGCACCTTTAACCCTGGAATATTTGCGTTTTATATAATAACCTTGACCCGGTGGCAGTACCTTCAGCCCACCTGCGGTACCCCCGGATTCCGAATAAGGTATACGGAAGAACGAGAGATCATTAGGGTCCAAAGTCCCGAACAGCAATCCGCTTTGGGATGCTTTTACATCACTTACCCAATCCGAACCGAACGTCGGAAAATCCGCCGGAACGCCTGAGAGAATCACATGAATGCCTCTGTCTCTGCCCTGACGAACAATAACACCGAGTTGATCTTTGATATTAAAATCGGTGAGCTGTTTGGACAAGGTGTCCGCATCATCCACGACAAGTACGATTTCGGGTCCTCCGGTAATCTCACCACGTTTTAGAACTTCATCGTACAACTCCTGAATGACAGGCGCAAGCAATTCTTCCCTCGATACGTGTCCACGGACATGGGGCAAACTGCTGATTTCACCTAATCCACCTGACCCATACCTCATATCTACCGTGTATATTTGCACATCCTCAGGTGAAGCATGGTAGGCCAGTGATAACATCCAGGTTTGCAAGAAAGTCGTTTTACCACCTTCCATCGGACTGGTCACCATAAAGTGCGGCCCTTCACGCAGGTTAAGTTCAAACGGCTCCAAATCATCCGTTAGCAGACCTACAGGTACATTTACCGTTGAAGTTCCCCCTACATTGCCGAAGGAACCTGTACGAATAAGCAAATCTTTAAGCTTGATTTCTTCCGGTAATGGCGCAATTTGTGGCGTTTCCTCACCCGTCCAGCCTTGACGAATCTCCGTAATTGCTCTGCGTAAAGCGGCAGATCGTTCACCCTCGTCCGCTCCTGAAGATGGCAGAGCAGCCTGGAACATCAGTGGTGGGACTTGTCCCTTCACTAGACCTCGGCCAGGAGGCAGCTGGCTTGGCGCCTTGGAAGGCCGCCCTACAGCATAATAATAATCACTTGGATCAGAGAGCTCAAATGAAACAGCATTTTGAATATTACTTCTGAATTTTTCGAAAATATCAGTGACCCGATTGGCGGTCAGCACAAAGGTAATACCTAAACTTCCGCCTTCTCGCAAAATGGTCTCGAGCGATTCATTCTCATCCGGGTAAGCATTACGGAAAGACATATATCCGTCAATAACCACAATAATCTGTGGAACTGTAGCATGAGCCGTACGACGATAAGCCGAAATCGTTTTAACCCCGGCCTCCGAGATCATATCTTTGCGCTGCGCCGAGATTTTCAGAATGTAACGGAACAAGCGCTTGATCCGGTCTTCCTCCTCGGCCATCATCACGCCACCGATCTGCGGAAGCCCAGCGAAGTCTTTCATCATACGTCCCATATCAATAATGTATCCGTTCCACGGCTCTGTGCGCTCCGTACGGGCAAGAGACATTAATAACGTTTGAACAAAAGTCGTTTTGCCAAGTCCAGGCATGCCATATACGACAAGGTGCCCCTGATCCATGGGCAATGCCAGCGGCAACTGACGCTGATTCGGAAGATCATCCAGCATACCCACCAAAGGTTTGAGACCACTCGCCCCATCATCAAGCAGAGATTCTCTTTTCTCCTTCTGCTTCCAGTCGTGAAGACCGTCCAGTTCCAGTATCTCTGGCAGCGGAGGCAACCAAGGTCCAGGCAAACGCTCTATGCCGGCTTCTGTAGCAGCCTTTGCCACATAATCAATGAACACTTGCAGCTGTTTCGGCACATCCTCTCCCTTGAGAACAGCTCTTCGCTCTCCTGTCAGCAGTGGTTCACGTTTGCCGTTCAGGCGTACTTCCATTACAGGCAGTACTGTTGTTGAATCCTCCTGCTGATTATAAGGTGCGCCGCTCCAGGCAAATTGCATTTCTTCAAAGACTTCGTCACTGCCGACCTGAAAATAACCTCGGCCAGGCTTCGTAATCCAAGCAGCATTTGGAATTTTTATCATATCTCTGCTATCTCCCTCGCTCTGTACACGAAGACAGATACGGAAACGAGAGTTACTCCAAATTTTATCATCCACGACTCCCGCAGGTTTTTGGGTTGCGAGAATTAAGTGAACACCCAGTGTCCGGCCGATCGCCGCAATACTGATCAACTCATCCATAAATTCCGGCTGGTCACGTTTCAGTTGAGCAAACTCATCTATGATAATTACAAGATGCGGCAGTGGTTGTTCGTGTCTTGAACGCAAAATTTTGTAGTACTCATCAATATGTTGCAGGTTGCCCGCATCATTTAAAATCTTCTGTCTTCTCACCAGTTCAGCGCGAAGAGAAACATTGGCACGTTCAATGAGATTACCATCCAGATTCGTAATGGTACCTACAACATGCGGTAGATCGACAAAGGTATTAGACATACCTCCGCCCTTATAGTCGATCAGCATGAAAGCAAGATCATGTGGATGGAACTCGGCTGCCAGCGAAGCAACAATAGACTGAATAACCTCACTTTTACCTGAGCCTGTTGTACCCGCAATCAAACCATGGGGACCATGCCCTTGCCGCTCGATTTTATCGTGCAGATTAATAGCTATTTTTTTACCACCAGCTCTTACCCCCATAGGTACAGGCAGTGTGTCCGGATATCTGGTTTGCCCCCAGCGGGAGACAACATCCAGATCCTCCACACGTGAAGTGCTGAGCATATCGAATAGTGGCAACACTTGCGGGATCTCCGAAGCGGAGGAACGCTTCAGACGAATCGGTGACATATAACGGGATAACGCCTCTGCCGTCTCCTTGGAGATCACATCCGGTTTATATGTCTGCGAGACGACATCCGCATCTTCCGTCTTTTTGATGTACACTCCTTTGCCTCTGGAAGCCTCCATAATTAACTGGCAGTGCATAGGCAGGGATTGTTTGCGGTTCGCCAGCACAATCGTGCATACATCAATCTCTTGCGCAGCCTCCAGCAGTAGTGGAAGTAGAGGTTCTTCTTCGATCAGTTGCGTATCCGACAGAATAATAACATAACAAGGAGTTTGCACCGCTTTTTTGTAGCGATCTTCCTTGTTATTACGACGGCGGTTCAACACGGAAAACAAGCTGTCCGCCAATTGATGCGCACTGCTGTGCCTGTCGGCCATATATCGCTGCCCTTGATCCTCATCCCAAATATGAGGCAACCAGCGGAGCCATTCCCACTCCTTGGTATCCTTTTCTTCATAAAATGCAGCAAGTTTCAGTTCATCCGGTGAGTGCCTCACCGTAAGCTGTGAGACGATAACACGTAGCGAAGCCATCACTTCTTCCCGATCCCCCACCAGACCCATGACCTTGGATTCGAATAGAGGCAGGGTTATCGTGGCATCGGGCACGGTCTGAAATTCCGCAGCGAGTCCATGAGCGGCCTCAATCAACTCATCCTTTTCATATCCATCGATACGCGGTACCTGAAGTTTGATGCGAAACGGAATCTCTCCCGTACCGATACGTACCTGTAAAAAATCGTCATCTTCCGGGGAACGCTCCCAAAGCGAACTGTTTCGGTTCTTGACAATTTGCAGGCAGACGGATGGATCACCATGGATTTCATGCAGGCTCTTCACTTGCTCCGCCTGTGCTTCCTTCAATTCTTCACGATGCTTATCCAGCTGTGCAAGATACATCGCTTTACGTTCCTCGATCTTTTTGCGATATGATTTTTTATTGCTGAGATATACAAAGAACGGAATGGTGTACGATGTAAGCATCATCATAACCGTCATCATTTGAAACATCATATAATTGCTGTTATTCATTTTGCCAGTCATATTAATGTACACGTAGAAACCGATGCTGACCATCGTCATCATCACGGGAACCACAATTGAAATCATGGAAAATGTAGGTTTGTTCGGTTCTGCAGGTGGCCTGAGAATTTCGAGGCTCTCTTCCTTCAAAACCGGTGTCATTCTCGGAGAACGCTGATATAACACATTCACGAAGAAAAGACCTCCTTTTAGTCGTTCAATTAATGAATGATACGCCACAGAGCGTCATTCGTTGCTCTCCTGCTGAAATAATGAGCGTCTCCCGTAGATGGGTGCCTCTTCAGAAGTCGTTGAAAAAGCCCGCTGTACACGCACACAGCTTCCCTGACGTAGCCCCGTCTCCATTAGCTGCTGGGCGTTCTGGGGAGTAAACCATAGTCCCTCAGGAAATTTAGCTTCCAAAATATACTGAATGCCATCCCCCGGCGCCTGTCCGAATATTCGTACACCGAGCAACGTCTTCAGGTGTTCAATGGTGCATTCATCCGGAACCTCAATGTCGAACCATTCGCCTTCCTCCCGGCCGGAATACACGGTTAGAATCATGTGAAGCCCTCCCAAGGTCTCATATGTAAATTGTCCTAATGTCAGATTAAATCAAAAAAATGCGAGTGAAACGGTATTCCATCCTATTTTCTTATATAAAACCCTTGTTTGCAACGTATTCGCTGTAATTTTGTTACATATGACCCACGTTTATATTAAAATATCGTCCATTTGACTCAGAACTTTTGTGTCATTGTTTGGTAAAAAAATTGCAACGATGCGAAACTATCGCTGTGATTTCCATTTAATAGAAAAAGAAAGAAGAGATTCGGGACTTTTATTCCTTCGTCCACAATTGAATTGTGAACACTTTTCAAACTTTATCCACCTTTATGTTTTCATAAGCTGATTTTAAGGTAATTTTAAGCATTGGTATTTAATATTACCTGTATGAAATAACTCTCGTGAGGTGATTTCAAGTGAGAACTCTAATAACTTTTCAAGACAAATCAATCCCTGTATATTTTAATCAAGAAAACAAACAACCTGTGCAAAAAACATTAAGATTGCTTAGCAGTGCTCTTGAGCATAAGATCAGTAATGGTAAACGCGCTTTGCAAAAATGTCTGCACTCTTTGATTAGTATTGAAATTGTTGGCGGCGAAGCTATTCTTCACAGCCGCAGTGAAAATGACTCTCTTGCTCTATCGTTATATTGAAGAAGAGTCCAGTAACCTTCGTTTATGCGTTACCATGAAAAAGGAAGCTTCCCTATAAAGGACAAGCTTCCTTTTTGACGTGGTTTTGGGCATATCCGCACCCTCTTATTTCAGCTTTTCCAACACGTAAGCCGCATCATGTTCTTCTGCAAACTCAGCTTTTCGTATTCGAATGACAAACAATCTAACCAAATTTTCTCGTGTATGTTCTTCCTGACAGGTATTTATTTTCCTTAAAATAAAGCGGTCAATGGACATAAGTTCCAAGCCCCTTTGCCATGATTTTTACGGAGTACTTCGTCCCGTGTATCCATAAATAACCAGATCAGAAGTTGCCCAAACAGCTTTTTCATTCGATTGAGAGTGTTATTTGCATCCGTTGTAAAATGATGCAAAAGCCCGTCCCAATATCACTCAGACGGGCTTCATGCACCTCCTGTCGCTTCATCGCGAACCGACTCGGATAAACCACGGACTGCCTCTCTCTATTCATGCATATTCGACTTAGTTCACGCCCGGATACTCCCGAAATTGATGTTGTAGACTGATCCAGCGTGTACGTGTGAATTTATCAATCGCCCAGTCTCCGCCAAAACGACCTATGCCTGACGATTTCTCTCCGCCAAACATGACATGTGCTTCATCATTCACCGATTGATCGTTGACATGTACCATACCCGATTCAATCTGCCCTGCCACCCGGTACCCCCGCTCCAGATTGGCCGTAAATACAGAGCCACTCAGACCATAAGGAGTATCATTAGCCAGCCCAATAGCATCCTGCTCATCTGTAGCTTTCATAATGATAGCTACTGGTCCGAACAGCTCCTGCTGTACAATCTCCTGCTCGCGTTGGACATCTGCAAGCACGGTTGGCATAAGCACACTTTCCTGATGTGTTCCGCCAAGCACTAATTGCGCGCCTTCCTCTTTAGCCTGCTGTACGAGCTCTAGAAGCCGTTCCACTTCTTTCTTTCGGATTAGGGGACCTACCAGTGTTTTCTCGTCAGCCGGATCACCGGCATGTATGTTTTTCGTTTTGTTAACAAAGGATTGAACAAACCGATCGTAAATATCTTCGTGTACGATAATACGGTTTAGCGCCATGCAAATCTGACCCTGATGCAGGAACTTTCCGAATACAGCAGCCTGAGCCGCATGCTCAACATCCGCATCATTCAGAACGATCATCGCATTGTTGCCACCGAGTTCCAGTGCGGTTTCTTTGAGATGCTCACCGGCGAGTTTACCAATGCCCTTACCCACTTCTGTAGAACCCGTGAATGAAATGACTTTAGGAATGGGATGTGTGACAAAATAATCCCCAATCTCGCTGCCACTTCCGGCGACTACATTTAATACGCCCTCTGGCAGACCCGCTTGTTCAAAGAGATCCGCAATCAGCCATCCTGCTGTAATCGGTGTATCCGAAGCGGGTTTAATCACCACACCGTTGCCGAGTGCGATTGCGGGTGCGACGGAACGCAAACATAGATGTAGCGGAAAATTCCATGGTCCAATAACGCCGATAACCCCTTTGGGCTCACGGACTACCCGATTTTCTTTGCCTGGCGTATTGGACGGAAGCAGTTCGCCTTTCATTCGGAAAGGAAATGAAGCCGATTCATCCACAATACGTTTCGCTGCGGCAAATTCTGCTTCAGCTTTGATGCGTGTGCTACCGGATTCTGTAATGAGTAGCTGTATAATCTCATCTTTTCGTTCTTCCATTAAAGAGGAGACTTTACGAAGCACCCCTTCCTTAACGGAAGGCAACGTTGCTTTCCATTCCACCGAACTCTTTTGCGCAGACTTATAAGCCTGATCTATATCCTCTGGACTGGAAGAACGCCAGGTCGCGATCACTTCACCCGTATACGGATTCATGTTTTCAATCGTTTTCTCGCCTGAGCCTTCCACCCATTTACCTGAAATGAACTGTTTAGTCCACGTCGCCGATTTATGTTGGTTATCTACTAAAGTCATTACACAAGCCTCCGATCTTCAGATTAGAATGTACATTAAAAAAAACGATGTCTCATTCATTAACCTTGTTCGAAGTTAGGCAAACGGATAATGCAACCTGAAAGCGGATCGGGCTTTGTCACAATATGAATAAAGCAACGTGTGCACTATGCCTCAAAAGAAGCTAGATCAGGCCAGCCATACGCGACTTCCTCCAGATCTTCATCCCCGATACGAATCGACTGTGTATGAACAGGTATACCACCCATTTTTTCATAAAAACGACACGCCGGGTTTTGCTCCAAAGCCCAAATCATCATATTATCAATCTTGCATGTCTGGAGGTGCTGAACCACCTGCTTCACAAGTTGTCTGCCTATTCCAGAATTTTGATGAGACTGGAGCAGATAAATGGCATACAGCTCGCCATCATAGGGTAATTTACCTTCGCGTTCCTTACCTCCACAGGCAAATCCGACAATTTCCCCCTCTTCATCCTCGGCGACGATCAAAATCTGATCATTTTCGCTAGCGCGTAACTGCTGCTCCCACTGAGCTAATCGTGATTCTGTAGTCAAAAGATGCAAAACGTGATCTGGCACAATTCCGCGGTATGTCGTTTTCCAACTCTCTGTATGTACGTATGCGATCCCCCTCGCATCCCCTTCACGTGCTAACCTTATATGCATAGCTTCGCCCCCTTTTCAAAAAAGAATATCCGGCCTATGGCCGGATCGTAACTCGGGTTCCCACGGATACCTTTGAGGACAAATCCAGCACGTCTGAATTGTACATCCGAATGCAGCCATGTGATACGGACTTGCCAATCGACGATGGTTCGTTGGTTCCATGAATACCATAATGGGGTTTGGACAGGCCCATCCAGAGCACACCGAAAGGCCCTCCAGGATTCTCTTGTTTGTTGACAATGGTGAACTCTCCGCTTGGAGTGCTGGTCAGCATTTTACCTGTGGCTACCGGATAACCTTTCACAACTTGATCTCCATCTAGCAGATATAACATATGGTCGGACAAGTCCACGATGATTCTGTAATTCGGCATCACGACATCCCTCCTGCCTTATCCTATGCAAGACAAATACGGATGCCCCGCCTCATATCAGTCCTGTTCCCAATCTTTGGCCCGATGGGCATGCTTGGCCTTGCGTGTTTTTACCGGTTTGCTTGAAGCTGTCCTTTTGCGCGAAGCCACCTCCTCCTTGCGCCGCTGATACTGCATTTCTTTCTGCATCTTGAGGAAGTTATTCAGCCTCTTCTCATCCAACTCACCGTTTGCAATGGCCTCTTTAACTGCACAGCCCTCTTCCTTCGTATGACTGCAATCCATAAATCTGCACGCGCCAGACAGCTCTTCAATCTCTCCAAATGCCTGTGAAAGACCTTCTTCTCCTTCGTCCCAGAGATGAAGTTCACGCATGCCCGGCGTATCGATCAAGACAGCTCCCTGTGGTAATACAAACATCTCCCGATGTGTCGTTGTATGTCTGCCACGGCTGTCCCCTTCACGCACGGATTGCGTAATCTGAACATCCTTGCCCATCATCCAGTTGACCAGTGTGGACTTACCACTTCCGGAGGAGCCAGTGAGCGCTACAGTTGCACCTGGTTTCAGATAAGTTTCCAGCATTTCCTTCCCTTGTCCTTCGATTGCCGAAATCGCCAGTACCTCCACGCCTGGTGCAATCCCCTCCACTTCACGGATTCGTCCCTGTACATCATCACACAGATCACTTTTACTCAGGACGATAACCGGTCTTACTCCCCCGTTCCAAGCCATTAACACATATCTTTCAAGTCTTCTGAGGTTAAAATCATGATTAAGCGCCGCAACGATCAGAAGGGAGTCTACGTTCGCTGCAATCAATTGTTCTTTCGTTACCGGGCCAGCGGCTTGCCTGGATACACGACTCTGACGTGGCAATACATGATGAATAATCACTTCCTCGCCCTGTTCTCCTGCCACAGCTACCCAATCGCCAACAGCAGGTGCAAGTACTGTCTCCAAGTTGTCATGACGGAGTTTTCCTGACACTTTGCCCCAACATTCTCCATCCGCTGTGATCAGACGCTGCATATGTCCATGATCTGCAATAATTCGGGCAGGCCGTTTGGATTCCAAGCCTAACTGTTCCTCAGACCATCGTTTCTCCCATGCCGCAGACCAGCCATAATTTTCAATGCCCTTATTTTCCATACGTTGATTTAAAATAAAAATTCCTCCCAGATTGTTTATGATTCAGTTGAAGTGTGTTTAAATTCATTTTTTTCACGATACCATCCTGCATCTCCGATTACAGATCCAAACAAAAAAACCACGAGGTTGTTCACACCCGCGGCAATCCATAGTTATACGAATATGAGGTTGCCTCCACAGCATGTTGAATAACGGTCATCCTGTACTCCGTCCGTTATCCCAGCCCTGGAACTCCCCATATCAGTACACAAAAAAGCCACGTGTACGTCACCCGTGACTTTGTATGAAGGTCTTATCATCGCTCGCCAAAGTTGGATACTTCTATCCAGCTATAGCAAAATCGATGTACCTTGATCCGTTCCGGAGACGCTGTTCCTATTCAACTCCACGTATACTGCCGTTAGATTTGTCATGAACATCGCCTCCCTTGTAGAATATGCCATCATGTTACACAGTCTGTTGTGCATTTGTCAAGCCCATTGTTTTTTGTAGCTATTCTCTCTTTATTTCACTTGATCCCATCTCGTCCACATTTCTCGAGGGTTTAGTTCATACACTCCGTCTTCGCGGTACATGAACTGATGCATGATAAACTCCCGGCGAAGGGTTGCAAAATCCTCATGATATTCCTGAATAAACGAGTTGATTTCTTTCTCGCTGTACTTGCGTCCAGACTCTAATTGTTCAACCAGATATTCAAGCACAACCAGCTTTTTCTTGTACTGCGCAGGAATTTGGCGAAGCCGGCCATCCTTGGAAAAAAAGTTTCTCATGATAGACGCTTTCAGTGTTTCGTTCACATCTGTCATATCAGACTGCTCCTTTCTTTTGAAAATAAAATCAACTGAAGCCTGGGCATGTTCGCGAATGAACGAAGGGTTCAGGGTAAAATAAACCGTATTTTTCTCCCGTCGCTCTTGAATAAGCGCAGCTTCTCTCAGCTTGGCAGCATGATGAGTCACCGTCGGCTGAGACAAGTTAAGGCGCTCCGCCAGCGCTTGACCATGCAGTTCTCCTTCGGAAAGCAGCAAAAGCATCCGAAGGCGAGTAGGATCAGCCAAGGCTTTGTGATAGGCCACAATTTTCTCAAGCTGCATCAACATACACCTCACATTTAATTAGATGAGTATCTAATTTGATACTAGTCTTTATTTATCTGGAAGTCAATTCAATTTATTTTTTGATTTTTCATCACATTGTGTTGCCTCGCAGAACTGGCATTGAAGTGTTATTTACGGTAGGATTATATTGCTTGTAATGAAGGAGGATTAAGAACATGGAAGATGTCATTATCATTGGCGGAGGCCCATGCGGTCTGTCCGCTGCCATTGAATGCGAGCGGGTAGGATTGTCCGCTGTCATTATTGAGAAACACAATATCGTACAATCCATCTATCTCTACCCAACTCACATGCAATTTTTCAGTACGGCGGAGTTGCTGGAGATCGGGAACGTGCCGTTCAGTTCGGCCAATGACAAGCCGTTTCGTTATGAAGCACTTGCCTATTATCGCAAAGTAGCCGAACATTTCGGCCTGCGTATTCATAATTATGAGGAAGCCCGTGAGATCCAGCGTAAGGAAGACGGCACCTTCGAGGTACATACGGTTAATCGGCGTGGAGAAACCATCGTACATCAAGGGCGGCATGTCGTTGTGGCTACCGGCTATTTCGATCACCCGAATTACCTCGGCATTCCAGGTGAAGACAAGGATAAAGTCACGCATTACTTCCGCGAGGCACACCCATATACCAATACACGCGTGGCTATCATTGGTGGAAGTAACTCAGCGGTTGACGCCGCCATGGAGCTTGTCCGTGTTGGCGCTCATATTGATATGGTATACCGCGGTACAGGTCTGTCCGAGCATATTAAACCTTGGGTTCGCCCGTTATTTGAAAGTATGGTACAGAAAAACCGCATTACGCTTCATCTTGGTTCCCGTGTCAATGAAATCCTGGATGATTCCATTCGAATTGTGCATACAGATGGTTCGGAAACCGAGCTTGAGAATGACTTCGTGCTCGCCATGACCGGCTTTCGACCTGACCGCCAATTGCTTGCTTCCATTGGAGCAGAGATGTCTGAGGATATGGATAAGCCACTGTACGATCCACAAACGATGGAAAGTAGTGTACCAGGCGTTTATGTGGGCGGTGTTATCGCTTCTGGGCGCAATGCCAATGAAGTATTCATTGAGTCAGGCCGCTGGCATGGACGGTACATTGCTGAGCATATCATTAGCAAAACAGAACATACCATTGACAATTCAGAACATCGTGGCAACAAAAATCATGCTCAGTCTGAGGAGCAATGAAATCCATGGATATGACCTCTCTCCTGTTGCTCGTGTTCGCAGCGCTTGGCATCATCAGCAGTAACACACCTGTAACTGTAGCGATGGTATTCCTGTTACTGCTTCGTGTACTCAATGTCAATCAAGCCTTTCCCTGGCTTGAAAAATACGGGCTCACACTGGGTATTATTATTCTGACAATCGGTGTCATGGCTCCTCTCGCCAGCGGTAAAATGAGCTTGCAGACCATAGGTGAATCGTTTCTGCACTGGAAGTCACTTCTCGCCATTGGCGTTGGTTTGCTTGTGGCTTATCTGGGCGGTCGCGGCGCATCGCTGATGAGCACACAGCCAACAGTTGTGGCAGGCCTCTTGATCGGTACAGTTCTTGGCGTTGCCTTGTTCAAAGGTGTACCTGTCGGGCCTTTGATTGCAGCGGGCATCCTGTCCCTGCTTTTAGGTAAATCCTGAACCGTACGGTACGGTAATCGTGTATGCTTTTGCAAACTGGCTGTATTTCCCACCGCTCTGTGCTATACTTCTATTCATGCAAACCGATACATGAATTTTGCAACAGGGAATGGGCATCTTTCTCACCTTGTCAGATGAACTCATTCAGCACTTCACGACGTTTATCGTCCTCAGGAGGATTCAGGAACCATGTCACGTCCCTTTGTTACCGAAGCCGTGATGGTGGCTATTTACGGTCAATTGCTTGCGCCGCCGGCGCCTGTGGAATATATCGTTCCTTACACCACCATCCTTGAACTATATGAATTTCAGAGCAGTGCTGACCCCATGATGGATAATGCTACAGATGATCAGCATGTTAAAACCAAGATCAATGAATTAATCTCCTACTTTGAAGAGCCGTTAAATAAGAAAAAGATTGAGCGCGCCCTGGCGGTACCATGGGCAAAAAGCCCCGCCATTCTATTTGGTGATCAAGCCTCCATTACGATTGTTAACGCCATGGATACCGCTCAATATGGAGAATATTTTGATCCGATAGAGACAGAACTGATTCTTACTTCTCAGCGTCTGGGGATTCCAATCCTGACCGATCAAGTGGAGTTAATCGCCCGTATCATTGAGTCCGAATCACCTGTGCAGGTGTTTGATATCGATGATTTCGATTTTGCAATGGATGATGAGCCGCTGGATCAGGTATAATCCCGAGAACACATATACGAAAAAATGCAAAAGACCTCAACTTTCACTGTATAGTGGCAGTCGAGGTCTTTTTCGAGTTCATGTACTTTTAGTGGCACGTATTACTTTAAGCCAGACTGTTCCAGTAGCGTTTGGCTAATACTGTTCATCGGCGGCAGTGCATTCGGCTCAAAAAACTTTAATCCCGCATCGCTGTTTACTCGCGCTTCCACAAGATGATCAAGAATAATTCGCGCCTTAAACAAGGCGATAACATAATACTCCTCATCCCCGTTCGCATGCACTTGCCGCAATTCCGGTCCAGAGTATAATGATTCAAAGCTCATCGACTCCGTTGTCCAACCGGTTTCTTCCCAAAGTTCACGAAGTGCTGCCCCTTCAATCGTCTCTCCAGGACGCATCTCTCCAACAGGTATTCGCCAATGCCCTTGTTCGGCATGCTGGATGAGCAGTAGCTCACCTTGATCATTCGCAGCCATTATGGCTGCTTTGACTACAATATTTGCACGTTTCGCAATATATTGCCCAATATCCCGTGTCGGTAGATCCACTCCTCATCCCTCCTTTTTAAAAAAAGACGGTGCTCGCGTTCCATTTATGGACTAATGTTTTATTACACTTCGGTATAACGATATTCAATATCCTGACCATCCTCTACAACATCTACATGCAACTGATGCCCTTTCAGATACCAGTAATCGTGATCTTCCATAAAAAATTGAATGCCGGAAACTTCCGTTTGATCCGCAGGATGTCTCGGTTTTTCAACGGCAATTCCCAAAGAAAATCCCGGATGAAGACCACCGCCAGAGCTGTAACGAGCAAAAAAGCGAATGCTGTCTCCTTCATTCAAGTTCAATTCTTCTTTGTACCAGCGGGCAGCTTGGTCGGATACATGTATGGTACTCATATGATGTCAGCTCCTTTTGTATATATATGTTACATCATATCGCTAGAGCGGCTTGAACACAAACCCTGCAAATCATACACAGGCATACGATCTTGTGAAAAATGTTTGACAGATTGTAAAAACGGGTGGTAAGATGCAAACATACGAGGTCTACATTGCATTTATTTCCATTAACAAGAAAGGGTGATTACGGTGTTTAACACACATAAGTTGGTTCACATTCACACACAATTAAATACCGGAGTATCCCCGAAATCACTTTTCCGTTCATAAGACAGCGCTTCAGGTGTCTCTTGTTTATCAGACCCCTGTCAAGCTCGCTCACAATACCTTATGTACGGCGGCGGCTCTGCTCTTGGAGTCATGCTGCCGTATGAAGATATAAGACATACCGCCTGCGTGCGGTGTGTCTTTTTTTGTGGGCTTTTTATTGGATTGAACTGCGCTTGAATGAGCCTTACCAAGCTTTAGCTGTCATTTTGAACGAAACTTTGCACTTCTTGCACATCGAAAGGAAGGGATAACACTTGTTCTCTGTACTTAAAAACCTGGCCTGGTTCTTCAGGCTGGAACGCAAAAGATACCTGGTTGGTGTCATTTTGCTCATTCTTGTGGGGATTGCTGAATTGCTGCCTCCGCGCCTTCTGGGGAACGCCATCGACGAGATCGTACGCGGCTCTATCACAAGCACCTCATTAACGTTTTACATCGCACTTATTCTTGGGACGGTCATCATTATCTATCTGATTACGTACATATGGATGCACAAATTATTCGGCGGAGCCAATCTCGTAGAACGGTTGCTACGCTCCCGCTTCATGGATCACTTGCTGCGAATGACACCACCCTTTTTCGAAAAAAACAGAACCGGAGATCTCATGGCTCGCGCCACCAATGACCTTCGTTCTATTGCTACAACCGCAGGTTTCGGTATGCTCACGTTAACAGACTCCACAGCATTTCTCTTAACTGTACTGTTCGCCATGGGGTTCCTCGTCAGCTGGAAGCTGACCTTGGCTGCAATTCTGCCCCTGCCTTTTATCGCCATCGCTATGATGATCTATGGTAAAGCAGTGCATCAACGTTATACGTTGGCACAGGATGCCTTTGGTGATATGAACGATCAGGTGTTAGAGTCCATTGCAGGCATCCGTGTTGTACGCGCGTACGTTCAGGAACGTCTGGACGAGAAACGATTTGCTGATGTCACGGAAGATGTATATCGCAAAAACTTAGCGGTTGCCCGGATGGATGCCTTATTTGAACCAACCATTCGACTATTCGTAGGTCTGAGTTACGTCATTGCACTGGCCTACGGCATTTATCTTGTATTCCACAATGAAATCACCCTGGGAGACCTCGTATCGTTCAACATGTACCTGGGGATGATGATCTGGCCGATGTTTGCCATCGGTGAATTAATTAACCTCATGCAACGAGGTAGTGCTTCTCTGGATCGGGTGAACGAAACATTATCCGTAGAGCCTGCTGTTCAGGACAAAGAACATCCTGTTCATATTACGCAGCCGGATGAGATCGTCATGAAAGATGTGACATTCCGCTATCCAACCTCTACCGTGGATAACCTCAGTCATATCAATGTTACTATTCAACGCGGACAGACACTTGGCGTGGTAGGACGCACGGGAAGTGGTAAATCCACCCTGCTCAAACAATTGCTGCACGAATACCCTGCTGGATCAGGTACGCTCAGCATTTCAGGACATTCCATCGAGGATATTGCGAAGGATGATCTGCACAGCTGGATCGGATACGTACCACAGGAACAAGTATTGTTCTCCAAATCCGTTCGTCAGAACATTCAATTCGGTAAGCCAAACGCGTCTGATGATGTCATTATGGAAGCGATTCGTACCGCTGCTTTTGACGGCGATCTCGGAACGTTGTCTGACGGTCTCGATACACTTGTAGGTGAAAAAGGTATCGCTTTGTCTGGTGGACAGAAACAACGGGTATCTCTGGCTAGGGCTTTTATCGCTGATCCGGATATCCTTATTCTTGACGATGCCCTGTCTGCTGTTGACGCTCGCACAGAAGCTAAAATCATTGAAAATATTCGCAACAAACGCGCTGGCAAAACAACACTGATCTCGACACATCGCTTGTCAGCTATCGAACACGCAGATCGGATCATCGTGCTGGAGCACGGTAAAATTACGGAAGAAGGCACTCATCAGGAACTACTCGCCAAGAATGGCTGGTACCGTGAACAATATGAACGGCAACAGGTCGAGTCCAATCTGTCCACGTAGGAGGTAACTCATTTGAAGTCCAATACAGGTAAAAGGTTGCTGGATTACGCCTTGAAAGCCAAAGGCACATTCATCGCTGCCTTAATCATGCTGACGATTGGAGTTGCGGCTGAACTCGCCGGACCCTTTATCGCCAAATCCATGATTGATAATCACCTGCTCGCCATTGAGCAGCCATTTTATGAGACGGCAGCTTCGGAAGACGCCGCCGTTTATCAAGGGAAAAATTATAAACGTGAAGGTTTGTTTGCACCAGACGAAACCAAAGGAGCCGAGGTACGCGTACTGCAAGCCGGCAAAAGCTTTTATTTCGTCGGCGAGCCGGTCAATGCTCCTGACGGCGATCGTTCCTATGCGAACGGAACCTTAACCATAACTCGTGCAGGTGAAGTTACTGGGCAATACGCGGCTGTGCCGCTGTCTGCCGGTGAACTATTTGCCTTTTACAAACCCGAGATGCCAAGCATCTATCAATTAATTGTGTATTATCTGATCTTCCTTGTCATTTCGGTTATTATGGAGTTTGGTAAAACCTTCTGGCTGCAATCCTCTGCCAACAAGGTCATTCAACGGCTGCGGAACGATGTGTATGCGCACATTCAGCGGTTGCCCGTGAACTTTTTTGATAACCTGCCCGCAGGTAAGGTCGTTTCTCGGGTCACTAATGATACCGAAGCCGTAAAAGATCTGTTTGTGGCGGTACTGTCCAACTTTTTCTCAGGCATTATTATGATAACAGGAGTTTATATCGCTCTCTTCCTGCTCGATGTACGTCTGGGTTTGATTTCACTATTCGTTGTACCGATGCTCATTGCATGGATTGTGCTCTATCGCAAATTCGCCACCCGATACAATACAATCATTCGCTCGCGACTGAGTGAGATTAATGCAATCATTAACGAGTCCATTCAGGGCATGTCCATCATTCGTGTGTTCCGTCGCCAGAAGCAAACTCGCCAGGAATTCGAAGAACTGAATGAAGACTATATGAAACATCAGAACAAAATGCTCAATCTGAATGCCTTTACCTCTCATAACCTGGTGAATGTGTTGCGGAATATCGCCTTTGCCGTAGTTCTGTGGTACTTTGGAGCAGGTGCGATCACAGGTACAAGTATTATTTCACTGGGTGTACTGTATGCCTTTGTTGATGTTCTCGGGCGGTTGTTCCAGCCGATCATCGGTATGGTGAACCAGCTTGCGAACCTTGACTCCTCTCTTGTCTCTGCCGGCCGTGTATTTGAGCTGATGGATGAAAAAGGAGAACCCGTTACAGACGGCTCGATGCCGAGGTACAAAGGTAATGTCGTCTTTGACGATGTGTCGTTCGCTTATAAAAAAGATTATGTGCTGAACAATATCTCGTTCAAAGCATCACAAGGCCAGACGGTGGCCTTGGTCGGTCACACCGGTTCCGGTAAAAGTTCGATCATTAACTTGCTGTTCCGGTTCTATGATCCGCAAAAAGGCAAAATCACGATTGACGGACAGAACGTTAAGGAATTGCCGAAGCAGTGGATTCGGGAACATATGGGGATCGTACTGCAAGACCCTTATCTCTTCACAGGCACGATTGCTTCCAATGTCAGTCTGGGTGATGAAAAGATCTCCCGGGCACGCATTGAAAAGGCACTGCGTGATGTAGGTGCAGAACGTATTCTGGCGCATCTGCCGCAAGGCTTTGACGAGCCGGTAGTTGAGAAAGGGAGCACACTGTCTGCCGGACAGCGGCAGTTGATTTCTTTTGCACGCGCACTCGCCTTCGATCCCGCGATCCTGATTCTGGACGAAGCCACCGCCAACATTGATACAGAGACGGAAGCTTTGATCCAGAACGCGCTGGAAGTCCTCAAAAAAGGACGTACTACTTTCATCATCGCCCATCGTCTGTCAACCATTCGCTCTGCAGATCAGATTCTCGTGCTGCATCGCGGAAAAATTGTAGAGCAAGGGGCGCATGATGAGTTGATGGAGCTGAAAGGCCGGTACTATCAGATGTATCAATTGCAACAAGGGGCTCAAGGCGAAGCCATCGCCGATGGCTCGACTCGTTCAGCTGATGCTTTTAGTACATCTTCGCCATCACTCGCCGGAGGAAATGTGTAACTTTCTTCTCTTTCGCTATCATTTAGCAGAACATATTTCGTCAACAAGGACATCCGGCCAGCATTAAAACAACACATAAAACCCGTTCTATACAGTAGCCTTCAGGTTACTGACAGAACGGGTTTTATTATTGCTCTACGACAATATCTTCACCTTATAATAAAAGACCGTCTCTTCACTTTTAAGTTCGCCCTCTAAGTCCAGCCTCTAACTGTATATCCCATATACATAATTATTTCTCGGACAAGGAACGGGATTTGCGTACTCCAGCTGTGATACGCGGTCGTTTGTGTAGGAGATGGTACGGCGTCCATGCCAAGTTCGGCTGCCATTTTCATGGAACGTTTCATATGCAGAGGGTCGCTGACAATAGTGTAGGTACGATAACCTTCCCTCTTACCTATTTCCAGCGCATATATAAGATTCTCTTGGGTGATTACCGACTTGTCCTCCACCTGAATGTGCTCCGGTTTCACGCCTTGCGTAAGAGCATACTGGCGTCCGACCAAAGCTTCAGCAGGAATACCTTCTTGACTGGAGCCCCCAGTAAAAATGAGGTTACGAACTGTGCCTGCTCTATATAACCTTATGGCTTGTTCAATTCGTTCACGGAATACCGGCGAGGGAATATCTCCTTGCACCGCTGCACCCAACACAATCGCTGCATCAGATGTTCTTGGTGAGCTTTCATGCATATACGAGAGAATACTTGCGGCTGTGACCACTGCCCAGATGAGAATAAATAAGAGCAACGATGCCAACCCCATAACTACACTCCGTTTTGTGATACCTTTACAGCTACGTTTTGATTGAATGTTTGTCACTCATAATTCCTCATCTGGCCCACGTTCCTGAAATCTCGCCGCATGCATTCGTTCCAGAGCAACCCATGCTGCCGCAGACTCATCCTTTAGTCCCAATGCTGCCATCCAGGCACCTATATATTGCTGGAGTACGAGCTCCAGTTCCTGTGCACGTTCTTTAAAATCTTGCAATTCCTTAATCATACGTGTCCGACCTTCCGGACTGAAGGTTTCATGAATGCGCTCTTTGAAATAATGATGCACAATCCGATTTCGTTGCTGCCATAATTCATTCAGACTGCTTATTTCTTCTTCGGAAAACGTAAAATGATGCCGTGCTTCATGAATAAGTTGCCCCAGTGAACTACTCATCTTCCGCTCGTACAGCTCCTCTAGTTCCTCCTCAGTTACCACCTTGCCTTGTGACATTTTAGTTAACAAAATAAGATTAACCAGTTGCTGTTCCAGCGCCTGTCCATAATATACGGCCAAGCCGTAATAGGCAAACAATTCCTTGGAGTGTTCGCTGTCCAGCATGAAATCATTCTGGAAATCCGTGTTATGCATATGCGAGCGCTCCTTTCTATCCGTGCACCTTGGCTGTTTATTATGTCTCTATCGTAACGAAACTGCAAACAACATTCAAGTTGCCGGAAAAGCCAGCGCATAACTTCGGATTCCCTCCTGTTTTCGTAATCTGAACTTAGATCACATCTGCTCGGGAGCGCGTACGCCCAATAAAGACAAGTTGTACGCCAGACGTTTCGCGGTGTGCTCGGCCAGTTTCACCCGAAAAGCCTTGACACCTGACGGTGCATCCGCAATTCGTTCAGCATGATAAAACCGATTAAAGGCTTGAGCAACGTCTATCGTGTATTTAGCAATCACGGATGGTTCGTTGCGAAGCACTGCTTTTTCCAGATAAGCCGGATAGTCACTCAGCAATTTCAGCAACACCCAAGAGGTATCGCCGACAATTGCTACAGGAGGGTTATTCATCTGATCCGTGTCCGAATCCATTTCCTGTTCATCACGTGACACATTAGCGGCTTTGGCAAGCACACTTTGAATTCGTGCATGAGTATATTGCACATAAGGGCCAGTCTCTCCTTCAAAACTTACCGCATCCTCCAGCGAAAAATCAATGTTATTCATGCGATTGTTGCGCAGATCACCAAAGATAATCGCCCCTACACCAACGGCTTCGGCTACCTGCTCAGCCTGCTCCAGATTCGGATTTTTTTCCTGAATAATTTGCAAGGCACGAGCGACAGCTTCATCCAGTACTTCCTGTAAAAAAACAACCTTCCCCCGGCGTGTGGACATCTTCCGCCCCTCGAAACGCATTAGACCAAACGGAATATGCTCACAATGATCTGCCCAGTCATACTCCATCTTTGACAATACCGTAAATACTTGACGGAAGTGAAGGCTCTGCTCTCCACCAACGACGTACAACAACTTATCTGCCTGCATCACATCATGACGATAGATTGCTGTTGCCAAATCCCGGGTTGGGTAGATCGTCGTTCCATCTTTTTTAATGATCAGACATGGTGGCATATTCTCTTCATCCAGCCGAACAACGAGCGCACCGTCACTTTCCTCCAGCAGTCCTTTGCCTCGAAGTTCCTCCACAACGGCACCCATCTTGTCATTATAAAAGCTCTCACCGAGCGTACGGTCAAAATCCACATTCAAGCGTTCATACATCCGGTTAAACTCCTGCATACTCACGTTTACGAAGAAAGTCCATAGACGCTTCGCTTCTTCATCCCCCTGCTCCAGCTTACGGAACCATTCCCGTGCTTCGGTCTCTAGAGAAGGATCTTTCTCTGCTTCATCATGAAAACGAACATATAGTTCAAGAGAATTACGAATTGGATCTGCTTGTAACATCTCTTCGTTTCCCCACCGCTTATATGCCGTGATTTGCTTGCCAAACTGCGTCCCCCAGTCCCCTAGGTGATTCACACTTATCGAGGTATAACCCGCTTCGTTATATAAACGATACAACGCTGCACCAATGACAGTGGAACGCAAATGCCCAATGCCAAAAGGTTTCGCGATGTTAGGTGAGGACATATCAATGACAACACGCGCTCCTTGCCCGAGCTGCAGTTTACCAAATGTCTCGCTACCCACTTCTTCGAGCAATTGGGGCGCCAAGACATTCCGGTCAAAACGAATGTTCACATAAGGACCTGCTGCTGTAGCATCCATACCCTCGGTCTGTAATGCAACGGCAATTTCTCCAGCAATAACGACCGGTGCCTTTCTTAGCGACTTGGCTAACGTAAAACAGGGAAATGCAGCATCCCCCATCTCCTCCTGCGGCGGGACTTCCAATAATCTCAATACTTCTTCTGGTGTGAGCCCGGTTAACGGGGCAATCTGAGTTGCAGCCTGCTTCAATAACACATCTAACACTCCTTCTCTGCATGATATATGCCTTAAAATAAACGCAAAAAAGCTCTCGTCTCTTCAAATAAGAGACGAGAGCTGTGTTTACAGTTCCCGCGGTACCACTCTAAGTGAACGGTAACCTGTATTACAGCATGCTGCAAGAAGGTGTAACCGATCCGCTCGGTGCAAATAACGGTTGCATGCCGGATTACCCTCAAATCCATATACAACGAACTCCAAATGGAGCCTATACATGGCTTCGGATAACCATCTCACGGGTGCGCTTCACACAGTTCATCACATACCGGCTTACACCTGTCCCGGCTCGCTGTCATGGCCTGAATCTGGGCTACTCTCCCGATCACGGATATTGCTGTTTCGATCATTTCAGATCATTATACATATCCTGGTATGGATTAGCAACCCTGTTATTTTAAATTGATTACATAGATAGTTTAAGCAACTGCGACCATTAAACGGCAAGCTTCGGCACATCTACGGCAAGCTTCAGCGCAATCCTGACAATGATCATGTGCATGTTTACCACATTCCGCTGCACAGGCTTCACATGCTTTGACACACAATTCACAGATTTCACCGATGAAATCACTTCCACGTGTCATGGCTTGCGCTGCAAATGCACAGATATCAGCACATTCCCGGTTCATACGAATACAGTCACGAAGCATCGCTAAATTATATTCTTTCAGACTCGATATGTAACATACGTTGCAAGCATTCATACACTCCAGGCAAGCATCGATACATTGTTGGTATTGTTGTTGTGTCATTTAAAGTTACCTCCCAGGCAAAGTTTGCTATGCTTCTTAATACCCACCAGGGAGGAACTTTGAACCATTATCCTAGTCTTGTTTTACCGCTTCCAATTCCAGTAATTGTTCACGGATGGCAGTTTGATCAAAATGCTCCCCGATAAACACAGCTACATTCGGCACATCTCCTTGAGGTGTGATCTTCATGTAATCTGATTCACGATAGGCATACTGAAACCAGAAGCGGCTTGCGGTATCGCTAAACGAAAGGATTCCCTTTGCCCGATATACGTCACGCGGCAAGCTAGCCACAAACTGTTCGAATGCTTCGCTGTTCACAGGTTGACTGAAATAATGTGTGTATACCATAACATGTTCATGTGATGTATGTGGCTTGACAGAATGCTCGCCATGGTCGCTTGAATGGTTGCTGTCACGTTGATCTGTGTGATCATGTCCATGATTGCATCCATGAGTACGGCAAGCATCTGTATGCACATGAGTCTCTCCTGCATTTTTCGATGCATCGCCTGCTATATTGGATTGATGAATGTGAACGTCGGCACCACTATGAAGCAATTGCTCCATAGACACTTCACATTTGACCGTTGGAATCACGGGGGCAAAGCCATTCCATTTATTCAAAAGCTCTTCCAAGTCCTGCAGTTGCTGTTCTTGAACTCGGTCGGTTTTATTCAAGAGCAACACCGAAGCACAACGAATTTGTTCTTGCATTAATTTAAAGGTTTTTCCTTTTTGCTCCTGATACAGGCCTGACAGATGAGCCGCATCCACTACGGTGATCAAACTTTTCAGCTCCAAACGCATATAAAGAGATGTTTCCGTCACCGCATCCAAAATTTCCATCGGATTCGCTGCGCCCGTTGCCTCAATAACAATAACATCAGGTGACTCTTCTTGAACGAGGTCTGCCAGCTGCAGCCCGAGATCTCCTCGTACAGTACAACAGATGCATCCGCCCAACATTTCTGTCATGGGCACTTCCTCATCTACGATCTGACCATCCAGATTCACTTCACCCAGTTCATTCATCACCACGGCTGGGCGCAGTTGTTGCTGTTTCCAGTGTTCTATGAGCTTTACAAGCAATGTCGTTTTACCGCTGCCCAAAAAACCGGACAAAATATATACAGGAATACTTGGTTTTTGTTCATTGATGATACTCATTATTTACACACCTTTCTGCCCATCTCTATCCTTAGTCTGACTCTATTAAGCGAGTGTACACTATCCTTCAATTGTTGTGCAATACGCCTGTTCTGTTGAAGAAAACTTCATTGCCTGATTAACATGAATAGTCTATGCTATGAGGACATGTTTATTTGAGGAGGATTTCAATGACCAATTCAGTTGAACAGCACCGTCAGGAAGCACCACAAACGGTGGCCTGTATGGTTGTTACCGTTTCGGACACACGTACCAAAGAAACCGATACGAGCGGTCAACTTATGCATGAGTTGTTGCACCAAGCTGGCTATCAGGTTGTGGAGTATATCATTACACCTGACGAGACAGAACGGATTCAGACGATTCTGCAAGACGCTGTTGTACGGGATGATATCGAAGCCGTACTGTTAAGCGGAGGTACCGGTATTGCTCCAAGAGATACTACATACGAGGCTGTATCTTCCCTTCTGGACAAAGAACTGCCCGGTTTTGGTGAAATCTTCCGTTACTTAAGTTATACCGAAGATATTGGTTCAGCAGCTATTCTCAGTCGGGCAGTTGCCGGAACTATCGGACGTACAGCTGTATTTTCAATGCCAGGCTCTCGCGGGGCCGTTAAACTTGCCATGGAACGCATTATTTTGCCTGAACTGCGCCATGTCATGCGCGAAATATATAAACCCGTCTGAATCATCAGACGGGTTTGTTTTTCCACTTGGACAGTTTGTAAGTCACTACTCTTTTTTTTGTTGCAGCACATCTTCAAATACTTGCAGGACGTCCTGTGCATACACATCCTTCTCTCCGCCGGAAGCCGTATAAACCAACGATACATGCCCTTTGCTACGAATCGTCGTTCTGCCCATTACATTCTCGAGAACGGCATTTTCTTTAGGTTCCCCATACATTTCTTCCATTCTTGCTGCACGGATTTTCGCATCACGATAAATGTGTACTTTCACGATATGTCTTGCACTACCATTCAATAAATACATATATGACATGCCACCATCAGCATCATCCTCGAACATATTGTTCATCAGCTTAATATGTTTGGCAGCAAAACCGGTTGTCATTTCTCTTGCTAACGTACCGTTTAAGCCGTGACCTTGTTGCTTGGCTCTGAAATTCCCTTCCGTTGTTGCTTCCCTTGTATAGAGCTTACGTTCCTGCTCAATAGATGAAGATGTGCAAGCTGCGAGAGATATTAGACTCAGGATTACCAAGCCACTTAACATCAAAAATCGTTTTACATTCCGCCCCATCAGGTTCGGATTTTTCTCCTTTAACAGCATGTCTATCCTTCCTTTCCATGAGTCACGGTACCTGTGACTCTCTCAGGTAGGATTAGCATGTCTAGGAGATACACATTTTATTCCAAGTTAGCATGATTCAGAGGAGACACGTACAACGGTACGCCCAACTGCACCGCCCTGTAGTATGTTCTCTATTGTATGCGGCAACTGATCTAGCGTAATCTCCTGAACCCCCAGCGCAAGTGCACGATCTGGCTTCCATTCACTGCCCAGCTTGTTCCAGATGCGCTCTCGACGTTCCATGGGACAATACACTGAATCAATACCAATCAACTGGATGCCACGCAAAATAAATGGAAAAACAGTTGATTCAAATCCGTTGCCCCCCGTTAACCCGGATACAGCAACAGCTCCACCATATTGTACCTGTTTCAAGCGCTCCGCCAGTGCTGGCCCCGCAGTTGGATCAACGATGCCCGCCCATTGCTGTTTGCCCATGGCTCCCTTGATTGGGGCATCCGCTTCTTCACGTGAAATGACTTCGGAAGCCCCCAAATTGCGAAGCAGTTCCTCTTCTTGCTGCTTTTTACCTGTGCTTGCCGTCACTTCAAAACCAAGCTTCGCAAGGATAGCTATCGCCATACTGCCAACGCCCCCCGTAGCGCCGGTAACTAGTATTTTTCCCATTTCCGGCGTTACCCCCGCTTGTAACAAGGCGTCTACCGAGAGTCCAGCAGTAAACCCTGCCGTTCCAATAGCCATCGCTTCTTTTTCACTCAGCCCTTGCGGGAGAGGCACTAACCACTCACTACGAAGACAAGCATATTCACTATATCCCCCGTAATGGGAGACCCCGGGTTCAAATCCCGTACTAATGACCCGATCCCCAGGTGCAAAACGTCCACTCACAGATTCATCTACCGTCCCGGCCATATCGATTCCAGGTACCATGGGATAATTCCGTATGACGCCTCCTTTTTCAAGAGATGCTAATCCGTCCTTATAATTCACACTGGAATAGTGTACCTGTACGGTCACATCCCCATTAGGAAGGTCTTCTTTTTTCAACTGCTCAAGTTTGGCTGTAACCCCTTTCTGATCATCCTTACGTATCACATAAGCCTGAAATTGTTCTTTCATCGGTCTCATCTCCTTATTTTCGTTCCAAAAGCAGATATAATAATGGTCCTGCAAGCGGCAGTAATCCTGCCCAGGCCCAGTTTGTTGTTCTTCCGTTCACTCTGGCATCGCGATAGATAGCATACGTAGACAGTAACGTCAGTACTATGAAATCAATCGTCATGATATGTACAAACGAGGATTGATAAAATGCGTCCACGAAGCGTTCGGAATTGCCTTCGATCAACGCATAAAGTGCCGACCCTAGTGTAAGCAACAACAGGATCAGATGGGTCAGCTTATGCGAGGCCACTCGCGAGACACCTCGTTTCGACTGTTTAACAGATGAATCCGGATCATGTACGTCTGTTGGGGATGGTGAAATCAACGCAAAATAGGGCAATAATGCAAATGCTCCAAGCCCAAAAGAAAACAAGACAAACGGCCATGCTGGCATCCGCTGCCTCTTCGATGCTGTCATTGATTTTCGAAGTAGAATACATGCATACACAGCCGGAAAAATGCCCAACCATGAGAACACCGTCAGTAGCCATGGCTCCCTGCTCTGCAATGTGAGTAATTCTTTGAATATTGGATCATTCGCGGGGGAGTTCCCCGGCGCCATAAACAGTGCATAAGCTATAAATGCAACCCATACTAGTCCAAACATATATCTCATCAGCCAGCCCTCCTCTACCTTTCATCCCCTGCTGACATCGGTTTGAAACAGTGTTGGTTTTCAATCCTGTTCAACTGTTCTTCTAAGCCCCCCCCCTAATGACGAAGTAACTTTCGAAATGTGGCGGCATTTGGCGTTTCCTGCGCTTTCCCGAGAAATAATGATAGGGTATTACTCGGGACAAACCTTGGAATAGGTGATGCAAATGCATGAGATGGCTATACCAAAGTCGCTTCACAATTATTGCTTATTCAGAGAGTGTATATCTTCCTTCAGCACACTTCTATGAAACTGCACACATGTTAATTAAAAACCATCACCGGTTCATTACATCAAAAAGGCATAAGCCAGTAATACCTACCGGTTATGCCTTCAAGATTCTAACATACAGCTATAAAATATTACTCTTCCGTTGATTTCACATGCTCAGCAATCAACTTTTGCTTCATATTCCATGCGGCCGGGCTGATGTTCACGCGGTAAATCTCCGGGTTCAGCTTCCGTTGGTACTCCGGCCAGAAAAGGTTCAACTGCTCCTTATGATACGTGCGTATTTCATCGAGCGTAGGCAGGTTATACACTTTACGTCCATTCACAAAAATCGGCTCCAGCATGTTAACTGCTTCATAACGGGTCACCGTTTTTTTCAGATAAGGATGTAGCGGGTTGAACAGCTTGAGCGGTCCTCCCTGAAGCGGCTGCTCCTCATCTGGATAGCAGATATAATCCGCGATCGCTTTGCCATGCTTCGGATCAATGATGCGGAAGACTTCTTTTTTACCCGGTGTAGACACCTTCTCGGGATTGGCCGATATTTTAAGCGTTGGCAACATTTCACCGTTAACCTCACGCTCTACCAGCTTGTAGACTCCACCCAAAGAAGGCTGATCTGATGCTGTAATCAACTGTGTACCGACACCCCATGTGTCGATCCGTGCACCTTGAGCTTTCAAGTTAAAGATCGTATTTTCATCGAGATCATTCGAAGCTACGATTTTCACATAGTCCAGTCCGGCTTCATCCAACATCTGACGGGCCTGAATCGAAAGATAGGCAAGGTCGCCGCTATCCAGACGAATAGCATTCATCTTTTTGCCTTGACTCTCCAGCCACTTGGCTGTTTTGATCGCATGAGGCACGCCGCTATTCAGCGTATCAAACGTATCCACGAGAAGCGTCACCTGATCCGGTAGCACTCTTGCATACGCATCAAATGCCTCCTGTTCCGTCATAAAGCTCTGCACCCAGGAATGTGCGTGTGTGCCTGCTGTCGGAATGCCAAACTGTTCACCAGCCAGCATATTGGATGTCGCATGGAAACCGGCTACATATGAAGCACGAGCCCCCCAAATTGCGGCATCTGCTTCTTGTGCACGGCGTGTTCCGAACTCAAGCAATGTATCTTGCTGTGCCACCTGCTTAATACGAGATGCTTTCGTTGCAATCAGTGTCTGATAATTCATGAAGTTAAGTATGGCCGTTTCCACCAACTGCGTTTCCAGAATACAGCCTTCAACCCGAATGAGCGGTTCGTCAGGAAAAACAATTGCACCCTCCTTCATGGAATGAATCGTTCCCTGGAAAGAGAACTGAAGCAATTCCTCCAGAAAGACCGGATCATAATTCTCTGGTTGTTTGGATAAAAACTTGATATCTTCCATGGTGAAACGTAGCTGGCTAATATAATTCACAATGCGCTCCAATCCGGCAAATACGGCATAACCGTTGCCAAAAGGAAGCTTACGGAAGTAGGCTTCAAATACCGCCTTCCGTTTGTGTGTACCATTCACCCAGTGCGCATACATCATGTTGATCTGATATTTATCCGTATGTAAAGCCAGGCTTGTTGTCTGCATTTGTCTCATCCTCTCTGACTTCCGCTCGTTTCTCAGATCATTCCTGAAAATACGAGCTTAAAGCTGATTACACCGCAATGTTCGGTGGCGAATCAGTCCAAAATCGTTTCACTTGCCTTAACCACCTGTGCCCCCATGCTGGAACGAAAGTGCCCAAGTGCCCATTCATGCCCTGCAGGGTTAAAACTGGCTACAGCGTCCTCATAGATCGTAATATGGAATCCTTTGTTATAGGCATCCACAGCGGTATGTAATACACATATATCTGTACATACCCCGATTAACGCAATATCCGTTATGCCTCGTTCGCGCAGCTTCAGTTCCAGGTCTGTTCCGCAGAACGCGCTATATCTCGTTTTATCCATCCACCGAATTTCATTCGCATGCTTCTCCATTACTTCGGCAAGACGACCATATAGCTGTCTTCCCTCAGTATCACGGATGTTATGAGGCGGGAAAAGTACGGTTTCCGGATGATAAGGGTCATTTTTTTCATGTAAATCTACTGCCATAATCACTTCATCTTTATTATCGAGATACGCCTTGGTAATCGCCGCTACCGTTTCCTGAATCTCTACGGCCGGCTGCCCCACAGGCAATGCTCCCGTAACAAAATCTTGTGTAAAATCAATAACAATCAATGCTTTCATCGTCCACACTCCCTTGGTTTGAATATGGTTGAATGCATCATGCAAAACTCATCTTACGTATAGATCGATAAACGCGGCACTAGTTCAGTGAATCGATACAGCTGTGCCGGACGCTGGGAGTACTGATTGGAGCTGACCAGATTGCCATCATCGTCACGCACTTCCTCGACAATCCCTTTACGGCTGCGTGTAGATGTTATTTTACGAATAAAATTAGGCTCTTCGAAATCGGGTACAACACTCTGGATGACCTGATATAATTCACTTAACGTAAAATCACGCGGCAGAAACTGTCTCGCAATCGTTGTCTCCAGCATCTGTTGCTGAATTCGTCTGTATGCATCTTCGATGATCGTTCTGTGATCAAAGGCGAGTTCCAGTTCTTCCAGTGCCTCCTGGATCGTAAACAACCCTACATCTTCCGCATCATCTGCTGCCTGCCTGTGTTCAAGCATCCATTCCTCTACAAGTGCAAAGAAGGCATGAGAGATAATCCAACCTCTGGGATCACGTCCGGGCTGACTATAAACGTTTAGATATTCGAGATGTCCGCCGTCTACACCGGTCTCCTCCATCAGTTCGCGCTTCGCCGCACCGTAAATGGACTCATTTTCTTGGCAAAATCCACCAGGCAATGCCCATCTTCCGGCAAAAGGCCAGCCCTTGCGTTTAATTAACATAACCTTCAACTCCCGAATCGGGAGGGTTTTCGTTACCGTTTTGCGCTCCCGCTTCGTCAAGGTGAACATGACGATATCTGCAGGAACCCCGTCGGGGGTACGATATTTTTTGGAACTATAATTACGTGCTTCCAGTTCATCGTTTGCTGATTCAGTGTTAACGTGTTTGTTGTTTTCGCTCATGGGCACCACCGACTATTTTTCATTTTGATAATCTCATTATGACATAATAATAATTTTTGTCAACTGTGGATTCCAGTTTCCGTCATCAGGCTCTCGATTTCGCCACACGGAACGTCGCTGTAGCCATACACCCCAGCGTTCCTGAGGAATCGCGAACCTCAGATTGGGTCGTGATGCTACGCCCAGCTTGATGCAACACGGTTGACGTTACAATTAATTCACCCTGACTCATCGGCGCCAGAAAATGTACATTAAGGTTAGTCGTGACACAACTATCCACCTCCATGGCAGCTGTCGCGACCATACCCATCGCCTGATCCATCAATGAGGTCAACACACCACCATGAATTATGCCCATCGAGTTGGTATGATTCTCTCCTGCGCTCAGCGCAATTTGGACTTCTTGTTTGTTGCCCTTGATGTACCGGCACCCGAGAAATCCCCAGAATCGGCCATCGCCGTCTTCCACCATTTTGTCCAAAATACTCATGTTTCATTTCTCCTTCTATTCCATACGTTGTTTAACTCACTCTAGATGTCTTTTTTGTTGCTTCATTCTGAGTTCATCGCTCTCTATGATGTCAAAAAAGGCGCGGACTGCGTCCGCACCCTTCCGTTCATTTAACCGCAGCTGGTCGGAGGTGAATCCGTTCCAGCTTCGACATTGACTTTCTCGGATACTGTATCCCGAATCACCGAGATGACTAGTTGAAGCAGATAATTGATGTCACTTTGACTCTGCTGGAATTCGGTTACTAGCGGAATGCTGTCCAGTTCGTTTTGCAAGTCATCAATTTCCTGTTCAATTTTGCTAACCATGGCACTGTTGTTGAAGCTTTCGAAAGCAACGATTTCTTTTTGTTTTTTCTTAATCGTTGCGATCAATTGCTGAATGCGCTCATGATCTCGGATTTTGGCTTCTGCCTGTTGAAACTGCCTTACTTCTTCGCTCGTTCCGAGCATATCTGCCAGTTCTTTGGCCTTTCCCATAATGTCGTCGCGTATGATCAAATTGCGCGTATCGTAGGTTGGCATTCCGTAATGGTTGTACTGCACTTCTTCTTCCTGCGCCACTGTGATCGCTCCATTCGTATGAGATGATATAAGATGAGACTGCGGTTAAACATCAGTGTTTGTACTAAGGCTTGGGTGGACGCTACGGGTACGGATCGTTCTTTCGATCGCTGTTATCTCCGGATTTTTTTCGCCCCCTTCTCCAAGGAGAAAATCCGGAGATAAAGGCGAACGCTTCGCTTCTACAGAATC